>JAKJCD010000086.1 GCA_022706625.1 Bacillota bacterium
ACCCAGGGAGAGACCGACTATATAGCAGTCTTCTGGGATTACAAGGCCGCTGATCCGGTAGAGTATATCCAGTTTTCCTTCGACGGCGGAATAACAGTCTATGAAATCGCTGTGGACACCTCCGGAATTACAGCCAATGCGGTGAATTTCTGCGGCGTGGGCCTTAGCCTTGAGATGATGCAGGCTCATCCGACCACTGCGGTATACACCATGAATGGTAACCCTTTCACGGTAACCGGCATTACGGTTTCCGATATACTGAAGTATTATGCGACTGCTGTCAAGCCGGCAGCTCTGAAGTTTGGGACTTCCACACAGACGGTTTACGACTGCCCATATATCGGAATCGGTACTGCGGACTCACCTCAATATAAGGGCTTTAGCTGGTCTCAGTCGATGCTGGCATGGAGCCAGATCGATGGCACAGGAGTTGAAAAGATAGCATCCGGCATCAAATCCGCAGTAAACGGCGGAACCGGGAAAATGTGGTGGAGCGAAATCACCGATGTCACAGGGATGGAGGATGCGGCTCTTGTCATCAAGAACGGGGACGGTGTTATCGCAGACAGGTATGTGTCCCTGCCCCAGCTTAAAGAGCGTGGGATAACTGGAAGCGATTGGGTGATGAACAGCAAAGGGGGGCCAACAACCTATGATTCAATAACCGGCATCCCTGCCAGGACGCTGCTGGCAGACTTTACATCCTGGCCTGATTATGCTGAAAGCTTATATTTCAGCGATTCCACAGGATCTTCAAGTGATTTTAAAAGCAGCACATACAGCGGCAATACCCCGGCTTTGACCAACGACTTTGACAACAGTATGCTTGCCTGGTCCACCAATGTGACTGGGGATGGATCTGAAACACAGTTGAGGTCCGCGCTAAACGGCGGAGGTGGCAAATACTGGTGGAGCAATGTTTCTTCCATGACGGTTTCGTTGAAGAATAAGGTCGATTTTTCCGTCACTCCGGCGAACGCTTCCATAACGGTGAAAAACAACGCCGAAAGCACTATGGCGCCGGCGGCAGCGAACACTTATATCCTTCCGGACGGCGTTTATACCTATACTATAACGGCTTCCGGCTATGAAAACGCAACAGGCAGCTTTACAGTTGCGGCCGATAACCAGAGCATCACCAAGGTTCTGACGGCAAAAGCGGGAGGCGGCGGAGAAACCTCGTATAAAATCACCGGGTACAGCGGAGCTAACGGCACTGTTACTTCCAGTGCTGCATCCGCAATGAGCGGACAGCCGGTAACTCTGACGGTTGCGCCGAAAAGCGGATACGTGCTGACCGGTCTCACCCTAAGCAGCGGTAAGCTTAAAGAGAGCCTGTCATCTACGGGAACCAAATATACTTTTGTCATGCCTTCCGCAGATGTTACCGTGACGGCGGCATTCGAACCCGTGGAGCTGACAGTCTATGTGCAGAAAGGTGAAAAAGGAGCCTCCAATGTGGGTGCTCTGTTCAGCCGCTCCCAGTTGGAAAGCCTTGCGACCACAAAGTTGTCTCCGACGACGGGATATGTCTTCTATAAAAATGATAAATGGGAGGCAGTTGCGGCGACGAAATATGTGACCCTTGATGCACTGCTTGCCGATGCCGGAATTTCATTTGGATCCGGCGACAGCATTAAATCTTCCGCTTCCGATACCTTCTTTGACACGGTGAGCTATAAGAATATTCACGAGTATCAGTATTATTTTGATCCGAACGATAGCGGAAAAAAATCAGTCGCACCGTACATCATTGCCTTAGAGCATCGTTCCGGTACACTTTCAGGAAGCTCGCTTTCAGCCATTGCATCAGGCACTCAGGTTACGAGCCTTCGAAGCTGTTACGGCTGCAGCGAAGAACAGTATACCAAGAAAGAGGCCTTTGGACGAAGGCTGGTTTCCAGTGTAATATCGCTAACGGTCATCAAGAGTGCGGAAGTGAACAAAAACACAAAGGACGAAGAAGCACCCGATACGGCTCTGGAGGTGAAGCTTGATGTTAAAGTAACCGTAGCAAACGGCATAGCTGCGGCGAACGTCAGCAGCGGTGATCTTGCAAAGATGCTTGATAAGGTCGCATCGTCGGGGAGCAAAAGCATTCTTGAAATAAATGCAGTATCGAGCCGGGAAACGACAAAATCGGAAGTAGCTCTTGCGGCAGATGCCATGAGCTTAATTTCAACAAACAGACTGGCCGGAGGGCTTAAAATAATGACCGACCAGGGCAGCATCCTGCTGGATCAGGCAACTCTTCAGGGAATTGCATCCGAGGTGAAGGATAATCCTGTCAAGATTTCGGTCGAGAAACCTGAAAAAACCGCCTTGACAGCAGAACAACAGGCTTTAGTAGGCAATCATGCGGTGTATTCGCTTTCCATTGCGGCTGCAGACAAAAAAATCACAAGGTTTGGCGGAGATGTTGCGGTAAGCCTGCCATATAAACTGTCGGTTGGAGAAGACCCTGCCAATGTGGTGATTTATCATTTGACATCTGACGGGAAGGTTGAAAAATTCCAGGCGGTATATGATCCGGATACCGGGACGGTCAGCTTTACGACCGATCACTTTTCTGTTTTCATGACCGTAAATGAAGCGGCTGCGGCATATGACGATATTCTGATGACAAGCTGGTTCTATGATGCGGTAAATTATGCGGTGAAAAACGGGCTTATGGCAGGAACCTCATCCACAAAATTCGGGCCTGGCCAGGATATGACCCGGGCAATGCTGGTTACGATATTGTGGAGGCTTGAAGGCAAGCCGAAGACAACATTGGAGGCTTCTCCTTTCACTGATGTAAAGGATAAAAACGCCTGGTATTACGATGCGGTGCTTTGGGCATACGAAAAAGACATAGCCAAGGGGCTGAACAGAAATATGTTTGCACCGGCGAAAACACTGTCCCGCCAGGAATTGGTGACGATGCTGCATCGCTATTCCGGGATCGACAGCAGCAAATCGGCTGCCGGCGGAGTGATGGACACCGGCCGTTTCACGGACTGGAACAAGGTTTCGGACTGGGCTGCTGAAGGATTTCGATGGGCATATTTGAACGGTATTGTTACCGGGACTACCGACAGCACGATTTCTCCTGATACAAATGCAACCAGAGCTCAGATAGCTTCGATTCTGATGCGGTATAAGCAGATATAATGAAACAATAAAGCAATACGAGGGACAGGGTTTCTGCCCCTCGTATTGCTTCAAAAAATCAAGTCGTATGATTTCAATTGGCTCCGGCACTACCAAGTGCGTCCAGAGCATCCAGGAAAACCTGCCTATCAGGAGGATACTCTATCAAAGTACTTGCCTCCTTTGATAGAAGAACCCATTTCAATTCACAGATCTCGGAAAGCTGCGGATGTGCTTCTCCGCAAATCGCTTTTGCCAGGTAAAATACGATACTTCTGTTATTGGACAGGCCGGCTCTGTTGACAGGAATCGAGGGCACCTCCTTGCGGAAGCAAAGATCGATCATAGTTGAGATACCGGTTTCCTCTCGAATTTCACGAGCCGCGGTCATAGGTTCAGTCTCACCCGGATTCATCCGGCCTTTTGGGAAAGACCAATTACCCCGTTTCGTGCGGATCAGCAGCGTTTCCCATTGCTTTCCATATGACCTAACAACGACAGCACCGCAGGACCGAGACGGATCCATCTGCTCTTCCGTACTAAATAAAGCTTCCTCAACGGCTTTGCGGGTTCTTTCCTGATTTTTGCTTGTCACCTCCAGAAGCAGAACGTTTGGATTCCTTCCCAGGTTATCAAGAAGCAGTGATGAGCCTGAACTGATCGATCCCAGTACCGGAGCCGTTCCTTCCAATAAGCGGCGAATTTGCGGTAAGAAACGATCTCCATTGCAGGATGCAGGGCAAACATAAACCTGAAGTTCCGGTTGAGTCAAAACGATTTGATCAATAATTTGATGTTGACCGGATTCAAATGTGCCGGTAAGGAAGACATGCATCGGTACACCTCGCTACAAACACGGATTGCCCTAATCGGGTATATAGGGGAAGCTTTTCTATGATCATCGAGCACACTGCGATATATTTTATCACCTCATTGAACTGTTTTCAAGAATCATCGGTTGATAAGGTATGCAGCTGCAATGATATAATATCCACAATTAACAACAGTGGCGGATGGATATTGTATATTAAGTGCCCTGCGGTTTTTTCAGCATATGGAAGGCAAAAGAAAGCCAAAAACGCAGATGACGGATTATATCAAAATGCTTCGCATTTATGATATAATAATAGCTTAAGCGGAGGGGTTTATGAAACTGCATAGTTTGATGAAAATAGGTCCGGACAAACGGATCATCGCACTGGTTGGCGGCGGTGGGAAGACCACAGCGCTTTATGCATTGTCCCGTGAATCCGCCGAAGCAGGAAAACGAACCGTAATGATGACCACAACTCACATTGGCATTCCGAATCAAAGCGATATCGACCTTTATACGGCAGCTGATGAAAAGCAATTTAGAACTACCTGGTCCGAAGGTCGTATAGTTGCAGCAGGTAAAATCGCAGAAGATGGAAGGATGATTGAGCCGGATCAAGAAATATACGAACTGATTTTGAGGGAAGCGGAGGCGATATATATCGAAGCAGACGGCTCCAACCGTCTGCCTTTGAAATACCCTGATTTTTATGAACCGGCAGTTCCCGGCATTGTTGATCAGGTCCTTGTGATATGCGGCCTCAGCGCACTGGATAAACCGTTTGACGAATTCTGCCATCGTGCCGGATTGGCAAGACGAAAAACAGGGATTACAGCTCATTTGATCGACGAAAGAATCATGGCACAGGTTATGTTCTCCGGTTATGGGAGATATAAACCTGTCATGGTTTTAAACCATGCAGACACGGCAGAAATCCAGAGACGGGGAGAATATATTGCAGAATTGCTGTATCGAGCCGGAGCAGCGTCCGTAAGCATTCTGTCTTTGCATAAGCTGCTTGGAATAAAGGAAGTATGAGATCATGGAAAACAAGAAAACGCCGGAATTGATTAATATTGAGCAGGAATGGGATGCAGTGGATGAAGGTCGCAGGACAAATCGGAAGGACTGCTGGGACAGACAGGCGCCGGGCTGGGAAGAGGGGCTCCGAAGCGATGAGATTAGGCGTAGGCGCTACAATGACAGAATCAGTGCGACTATGGACTGGCTGAAAAGCTTTGGGTTATTTTTAGGAGACTGCGATGTGGCAGATATCGGCTGCGGTCCCGGACGGTTTGTCGCTGAATTTGCGGAGAAAAGCCGATATGTTTTGGGAGTGGATATTTCTCCCCGAATGATCGAATACGGCAACGAATATCTGAAGCAAAGAGGATTTCATAACACAGAGTTGTATACGGGCGATTTTACAAGTCTTGATATTAAAGCACTTGGTTGGGAGAAGCGGTTTGATTTGGCTTTTTCTTCTATTACGCCTGCAATTAAAGGGAAAAGCGGTGTAGATAATCTGATCGGTATTAGTCGGGCATGGTGTTATAATAGCTGCTTTGTATACTTCTCAAATGAACTTCACGACAAGATTCTTACAGAGCTTTTCCAAATGAAGCCAAACCGGGAAAAGACCTCACATTCCTATTGGTTCAAGCAGCTGTTCGATTTGCTTTGGCTGCGTGGCTACCATCCTCATGTTAATTACTACAAAGATCATAGAGATGAGAGCGTGTTGGCAGAATGGAATTCTGCTGAGGATTTGGCACGATATTTATTGGGTGAGGAAGCCGTCGACAAAAAAATTAGCATTATCCTGCGCTATCTTGAGCGAAATGCGGACCAAGACGGGAGAGTGTTTTTTACCAGCAGCTGCTGGTTCGGGTGGCTTCTCTGGAATGTGAACGATCGAATTGCCCGATAAATGCGTTATTAATAGGATTAATAGCATAAATCTGCGATCAAGACCACTTAGATTGACAGAAGTTTAATATCGTGCTACAATGAAACAGCCGGTTGGGAGCAACGGATATTGTTAGTTGGTCCTAATTTTTTTCGGCTTCAGCAAATTGGAAGTGGGAGGTCAGGCGCCTGAATGGGAGCACTGCAGATCGAAAATTTCATACAAACATCATTTTTTTTGCTTTTTACAGGAGCTTTGACCGCTCTCGCATTAAGCAAGAAGGACTGGCTTTGTAATCTGGTATCAAATTGCGTCTGCATCGCTGCGGGGCTGCTCCTTATGATAGCCTCGGTGATGAAGATCATTAGCGGAGATGGTTTAATACATTTTGGGCTGTTTCAATCAACTCTCTCATTCCTTGCTTTGGAAGTAAAGATTGATGGACTTTCTGCGCTGTTCTTGATCATGCTGTCCATCCTCACGGTTTGTGTCTCTGTTTATTCCATAGGATACATATCGCATTACTACGGGAAAAGAAATGTCGGGCTTTTCAATTTTCTATATATAACATTCATTTTGTCCATGATATTCGTCTTTACTTCGTCAAATGCGGTGTTCTTCTATATTGCATGGGAAGCTATGTCTTTGTTGTCCTACTTCCTCGTCATCTTTGAGTCGGAGCGTATAGAGAATCAGCGGGCAGGGACTTTATATATCGTTATGACCCATATTGCAACGGCGTTCCTCCTTATAGGATTTATGATCAGCTATAGCTATACCAAATCCTTCGATTTGTTTGGGAACTCGGACGCCATACCCGATGGAGCCAAGACCATGATATTTATCCTGTTCCTTCTGGGTTTCGGTACAAAAGCAGGAGCGATACCGGTGCACATATGGCTGCCTTATGCGCATCCTGCAGCGCCCAGCAATGTTTCGGCCCTTATGTCCGGGATCATGATCAAAACAGCCATCTATGGATTGATCCGTTTCGTACTCGATTTTCTGGGGATACAACAAGCTTGGTGGGGTGGATTGCTCATCGGACTCGGCATTATTTCTGCCGTGCTGGGAGTGGCTTACGCCTTAATGGAGCATGATCTTAAGCGACTCTTAGCCTATCACAGTGTAGAAAACATCGGGATCATACTCATCGGACTGGGAGTAAGCTTTACGGCTTTGGCACAAGGCAGCCAGCTGATTGGCTCGCTGGCGCTCACTGCCTCCATTCTCCATACATTAAACCACACCCTGTTTAAAGGAGGACTATTTCTTGGAGCCGGATCTATCCATTACGCAACGGAAACAAAGGACATCGACAGGCTGGGAGGATTGATTAAAACCATGCCCATTACCGCTGTGTTTGTTTTGTGTTTCTCACTGGCAATTTCCGCAATCGTGCCTTTCAATGGATTTATCAGCGAATGGCTTACGTATCAATCGATATTTGCATACATTGCTCCGGGACAACCGGGTATCAATATCCTGTTCATTCTTGCTGTTGCTGCACTCGGGCTGGCAGGGGCCTTAGCTGCGTCTTGCTTCGTGAAGCTCTTTGGCATATCATTTTTGGGGAATCCCCGGAGTGAACATGTATC
>JAKJCD010000087.1:0-7031 GCA_022706625.1 Bacillota bacterium
CTGTGGCACCGAAAGTGTATAGCCTCCTTGTGCCATGGCCACCGCCACATCCAGACCTCCTGCTCCTATGGCCATCATGCCGAGCCCGCCTCCGGTAGGTGTATGGCTGTCGGACCCAAGCAGAGTTTTTCCTGGAATTCCATAATTTTCGAGATGAAGCTGGTGACAGATCCCGTTGCCGGGTTTTGAGAACAGTACGCCATGACGCTTTGCCACACTTTCGATGAAAGCATGGTCGTCCGCATTTTCAAATCCTGCCTGAAGTGTATTATGGTCGATGTATGCAACGGACAGCTCCGTTTTGATCCGATCCACATTCATGGCTTCCAGCTGGAGATAGACCATAGTTCCGGTGGAATCCTGAGTCAGTGTCTGGTCGATCCTGACGGTGATTTCGTTGCCTGATTGCAGCTCTCCGCTTATCAGGTGATCTTTTAAAATTTTATAAGTAATTGTGCCTTTCATCCTATGTCCTTCCTGTTTTCGATTTTCCCTGCGCTGGTACTTTATCTTGCGATCTGCAGGGAATTGTATTCTTGTATACAATTATAGCCCTCATCTTATCTCATGTCAATAAGTAGATAGTGTCTGTGTGAGGAATGGCCTGACATATCAACAGGCAACAGCTTCTTTTGCGGATATTTGTTTTGATGCGGATTTTGATTATTTTAACCGAATCAATAAATGCAGGTTTAGCTGGATGCTAGATTTGACTGAAAATCTAAAAAGCTTGGAAAAAGCAACGTAAATCAGATAAATTATGGATTTCCGTTGCTTTTGTGGTCAAAACAGGCCGTAAAATCAATAATAAGCAACGGAAATTAGAGAAAAGGTTGTATTCTGTTGCCTTTTCAACGAAAAAGGCAACGGAAATCGTAGAATTCTTAAAAACCCGTTGCTTTTAGGGTCAAAAAGGGCAGTAAAAGCCATAAAAAGCAACGGGAATTCGGAGGAAAGCAGTTTCCCGTTGCCTCTTGAGTTTTCTATCAGGATTTCAGCTCTGTTTTAACGCTTAAGCAAATCAATTACAAGTAAGACATTTTGATAATTAATTGACATAAGGAGATAGTGCCCGCAAATAATACAGCCAAGAGATAATTAAACCCCTTGGCTGTATTCGCAACCGTTAATGATGCCTGCATACTATCTCACAAGTACACCATAATATTAAAACTAATACAAATTTGCGAAGATCTCTCTGATTTCGTCTCTGTTTAAAAAGACATAGTTATTGGCAAGCAATCTCTGCTGATTTGCAATGGTACTGTCTGTAAACTCGTCAATTTGCGCTTCTGACATGCCATAGTCTCTTAAAGGTTTCTTCACTATGAGCTTCCCAAGGAAGGAATCCAGCTCTCCGTACACATCCCCGTCAGGATCGCATCCGAGAGCATCTGCGAATATCTTTGTAGCCTTGGTGATCTTACCCTTTGCATCCTTGCGCATGTACATTTTGAATACTTCCGTAAAGAACTGATAGTTTGCTTCTCCGTGAGGAACATGAAATGCCCCGCCGATGGAATAAGATAGTGCATGGACTGCGGCGCAGCCGGCATTTCCGAAGGCGATGCCCGCATAGTTAGATGCCAGGACAAATTCTTTCAGATACTCAAATCTGGTCTCTTCTCCATTAGCAACGATTTTCTTATAGCCGTCCATAATCATCCTTATAGCTTCCAGGGAATACATCTCGGTAAAGGGAGAAGCCTTTGGAGAAAGATAGGATTCAATAGCATGGATCAGGGCATCAACCGAACTAGTTACAAAAAACTTGTATGGAAGACCGTTTATCGTTTCCGGGACCAGAACAGCGATATCCGCATAGGTCTGATCTACGGCAATGCCCTTCTTGGTGTGGAGGGATTTTAGTTCAGCGATAGCGACATTTGTTACCTCGCTTCCTGTCCCGCAGGTGGTCGGCACGACAATGAGCTGCTTTTTCTTGACCGGAACCACTGCTCCTGTAAAAAGATCTACCGATTTTTCAGGAACATCAAGGGCCAATATTTTGCATATGTCGACAATTGTGCCTCCGCCGAAAGCAATAATTCGGTCAAAGCTGTACTTTTTCATTTCCGCTGCAATCGCATCTATCATTTCATCCGATGGTTCGCCGGCGCCGTACTTTTCCTGATAAATCACATTTGTTTCAATACCGAGTGGCTTGATATAGGGTGTGTAAAGCCACTCGTTGGTCAGGACCAGGTCATTCCTTCCTACCTTGAACTCGTCGTTGAACTCCTTAAATGTGTCGAAATAGTATACCTTTGGGACAACTCTCAATGCAAGCATCTTTCTACCTCCTTAATATTTTTCATTAAATCTGCGCTCGAACTCTTTTGCCAGTTCATCCCTTGCGCTGGGATGAGATATGTTTATCAGGCTCCTTGCGCGTTCTCTAAGCGACTTGCCTTTTAATGGGGCAATGCCGTATTCTGTCACCACATAGTCCACATCGTTTCGCGACGTGGTGGTCGGCGCCCCGTGGTCGACAAAGGCAACGATCTTGGAAATCATTGTCCCGTCTTTTTTAATTGTGACAGAAGGCATGGCGATGATGGCTTTCCCCCCGTCGCTCATTGCCGTACCGCGTACAAAGTCCACCTGACCTCCGACGCCGGAAAACTGACGGAGCCCCATAGCCTCGGATACAACCTGTCCCTGAAGGTCTACCTGGATCGCAGAGTTGATAGAGACCATTTTATGCTGCTTCATAATAACTGCCGGATGGTTGGTGTAGTCTACCGTTCTAAGCTCGACAACAGGATTGTTATTCACGAAATCATAGAGTTTTTTGCTCCCCATAAGAAAAGTAACCGTCATTTTTCCCTGGTCAAAGTTTTTATATTTCCCTGTGATAACGCCTTTTTCGTAGAGTGCAAGAGTTCCGTCGGAAATCATTTCAGAGTGGATCCCAAGATCCTTTTTGTCACCGAGGAAAAGCATGACCGCATCGGGAATCCCTCCGATACCTAACTGCAGGGTGGATCTGTCCTCAACAAGAGATGCGCAGTAGCTTCCGATCTTTTCTTCGACCTCGGTAATCTTTGCCTGCTTTAATTCATACAGAGGGATTGATGCTTCCACGATATAGTCAAAATCGTCCACGTGAACTTTTTCTCCGAATGTCCGTGGCATCTGATCATTGACCTGAACCAGAACAAGCCTTGCTGTTTTTATTGCCTGAAAAGTATAATCTACAGAAGTCCCAAGACTGCAATAGCCGTTTTCATCAGGCGGAGTAACCTGTGCCATTGCCACATCGCATTTCAATTTCCCTTCACGGATCAGTTTGGGTATTTCGTGGAAAAAAACCGGCGTGAAATCCCCTCTGCCTTCCTCGACTGCATTTCTTACGTTGCCGCTTAGAAACATGGGGTTGGCCCGGAAATGCTTCTCCATGCCGGGTGCAGTATAACTGCCGCTGCCGAGACTGACCATATGTTTGATTTCTACATTTTCATATTGGTCTGCATTTTTGACCATGGCATCGACCAGCGCAGGCGGCTCTCCTACGCAGTGAGCAAGGACCACCGTATCTCCGCTTTTAATGTGCTTAACCGCTTCCTCCGGGGTACATAACTTCCTCTTGTAATCATCCATCCAGCTCAATGTCTTACCTCCTCATCTATATTTTATTTTTAGTATTGCCTTATCCTTTAGACAAGCTCCTGCCGGTCATCAGCTGCTGACAACAAAATATGCTCCAATTCGTGGACCACCCTCTCAACATGATCGGGATCCCATAGCATGATATTTCCCTTTTTCGCTTCGTATTCACAATAGGATGCGCAGCAATTGGTACATCCTCCGATGATCAGCAATATATCATAAACCGCTTCTTCTTCTGCATACATAAAATCTACTCGGCCGGCAAAATGTTCTTTGAGTTTCTTTAAGACTTCCCCTCTTTCAAACCTTGGATTGCAGCCGCCGCAAAATTTAACGCCACATAACATCAGACTTCTCTCTCCGAGTTTAGAAGGACGGTTCCGGAAGGAACCGTCCTTACATGATTCTTGATCCTATTTGATGCCTGCTATCTTCTTTGCAAGCTCTTTTTTGCCCTCAATATTGCCCTGCCTTGCGATCATTATCCTCTGTGCCTGAGGAGATCCGGCGCCGTGCAATGATTCGGTGCGGTAGCCTACAGCTGCAGTACCGAGAGCTACGTTTTCGATAAAACGCAGGATCCGCATTCTGTTTTCAGTGGAGGTCACAGGTGATCCCTTGAAGTATTTATTGCATACATCGCCGATGGTTTCACCATTCCTGCCGACCTTAAGGTTGGACTTGAAGTCCTTCTCTGAAGGCATTGTGACCATAAGTCCGCCGGCAATGTCTTCCGCCAGTCTTACTATTTCATATGGAAATCTGGTAACATTCTGCTTGCATACATTAGCCAAAAGCATATCGATTTGGTAGTTGCCGGCTTCTGTGGGATAACCCTCCGCTGAGCATGCTATGCCGCAGCAGTACAGCGTTTCGTTGAGATGTGTCATTTCAATGAGCTTATCCTTTATGTGGGATGCTTTGTTGGCCCCGTTGTAATCTGCGGCTAAAGCTGCAGCGCCGATGATAACATCGCCGACACCGACTTTGCAGCCGCCGTAGCTCTGCCTGTGATAACCGGCAAACCTTTCAACCAGCATGCCTGCAAAATCCCACTCTTCACACATGAAGACTCTTTCCCAGGGTACAAACACGTCATCGAATACTACCAGTGCTTCCTGTCCGCCATACTGTTTGTTACCCAAATCGATATCTGCGCCTTCTTCCATCTTTCTGGTATCACAGGATTGTCTGCCGTAAATCATAAACAATCCGTCAACGTCTGAAGGTACGGCGAAGGAGACGGCATAAGCCTTATCAGACTCGGTAAGGGAGATGGTGGGCATGACCAGATGTTCGTGGGAGTTGATAGAGCCGGTCTGGTGGGCCTTTGCTCCTCTTACAACGATCCCGTCCTCTCTTTTTTCTACAATGCGAACAAAAAGATCCGGGTCCTCCTGCTGACTCGGTGATTTTGCTCTGTCTCCCTTGGGGTCTGTCATGGCGCCATCAACGGTCAAGTCATTGTCCTGAACATATTTTAAGTACTTTTCAAATCTCTTGTGATACTCTGTCCCGTACTTTTTATCGATCTCGTATGTAGTGGAATACTCTGCATTGAAGGCATCCATTCCTACACATCTTTGGAAACAGGAAGCGGTCTTTTGACCTAAAAGCCTCTGCATCTTAACCTTTTTACGAAGATCGTCCGTGCTTTGATGCAGATGGTTAAAGCGGTTTATTATCTCTCCGGTAATGTTGGATTTAGCTGTCATAAGATCCGCACACTCCGGATCCAGAGCCAAATCGTAAGTCATTTTAACAGAATTTATGGATGGCCGGATGATTGGATGGTCAATCCAGTTGTCCACCTTCTCCCCGAACATATAAACTCTGGTTTTAAGCTTTCTCAAACTCTCAATATATTGAGCTCCTGTCATTAACATATCATCCACTCCTTTTCTCAAATTAAACAATAACAGTAGCGAATTATTTACTTAATATTTTATGCAATTTTTATGCCATTTGCAGGTACAGCTACTTGAGCCGCTTATTAAGTATCTTCTTTGCCATGTCGATAAGGTCATCGCTGACGGAAGTATCTAAAACCACATCCTCCAGTTCCGGCAGAGCTTCTATCAAGACCGTTTTTACTACATCCTCCAATGTAAATTGCGCAGAAGGGCAGCTTCCGCATGCCCCAGAAAGTCTCACTTTTGCGACATTATTCTCAAGTCCTGTAAGAGTGGCTGCACCGAAATGGTTTGCCAGTAACGGATTAATCTTTTCATCCAACAGTCTTTGGATCTCCTTTTCCAAGCATACCACCTCCTATTCCAGTATAGGTTTGATAACCGTTTTTTTCAAGTGGAAATTCAAGGCGCTGAGGGATCAAAATTTGTTTTGACTCCTGTACGATATCCGTGTATTATGATTTTATAAGGATTCGCATTTTAAAATAATATGCTAGGGGAGCATCTGCTGAGATTGCGGTTAAAATAATAATTTATCGCACACCCTCACTACCTGACCCGGATAATGCCGGCGTAGGGAAGCAATTCCAAAATAAGAAGTAATTTTTCTTCAGGATTTGGAAACCACACTCCCCTCCTATCAACATTGTAAGGAGGTTTTTTTATGTCATCGGAACAGCTTCAGCATTTCTTTGAATCGACCGGAGGTCAAATTGCCACCATCTGCATGATTATGGCACTATTCGGGGTAATACTTTTCTCGGGAAAAGGCAAGAAAACTGATACTAAAGCCCTGGTTTTGTCAGCAATTTTCGTAGCCTTATATCTTGCTTTGAATCAGGTCATCGTTTTCAGGATGCCTCAGGGCGGCTCCATCACAGCTTTCAGTATGCTATCCATCACATTGTGTGCCTATCTCTTAGGAGTCCGAAAAGGTGTGATGGCAGGTATGTGCGCAGGCTTAGTCGGATTGATCTTTAACCCCTATGTAATCCACCCTCTTCAATTACTTCTGGATTATCCGCTGGCAGTCGGAGCATTGGGCTTTGCCGGCTTATTCAGAAAAGGAAAGCATAGCCTTCAGACGGGCTATCTCTTTGGAGCATTCTGCAGATTTTTATGTACCTTTTTATCCGGTATGATCTTTTTTGGAGAATATGCCCCTGAAGGCTTCAATGCGTTTACGTGGTCGCTTTACTATAATATCGCCTACATAGGCAGCGAAGCAGCATTGACCCTCGTAATACTCTGGCTGCCCCCGGTCCGCAAAGCTTTCGAAAACTTTAAAACTCAGATAGCCAAAGATCAAGGCTAAGTGTAAAGCTAAATATAAAACAGGCAGCTTCTGCATAAAAGAAGATGCCTGTTTTCAAAAGCACGGGGCTCGCTGAAATCCAGCCTGCCCCGATTAACTATTATTACTTAATAAGCATTGAACCTTCTGTTTCCAGTGCCTCGTAGCTCATATCACCATATCCGGGCACCTCGCCGCAAATAGCATCGAAC
>JAKJCD010000087.1:7056-7382 GCA_022706625.1 Bacillota bacterium
TATCTTCCCCAAGGCGGCTGAGAAGCAGGCTTATGATTTTGGCATCAGCCAATGCCTCTCCGGGTCCCTGCGCTGCTTTTCTTATCCGCTGGACCCGCCCTTCCATGTTGGTAAATGTTCCGTCGGCCTCTGCAAAGCTGTCCGCAGGCAGCACTACATCAGCAATCTTAGCTGCTTCGTTAAGAGCAATATCCTGAACAATTATAAGCTCGCACTTTTTGAGCGCATCCTCAATGCCGTCGACCCTCTTTTCTGGGTCTAAAGGATTATCGCCCATCAGATAGAGGATCCTGACCTTGCCGGTCTCAAGGGCAGAATGCACCTTA
>JAKJCD010000088.1 GCA_022706625.1 Bacillota bacterium
GGCTCTGGTCAGGGTCATTACTGACGACAGCTTTGCAGCCCGGCTCAAGGGAGTCAGGGTTAAAGGCGCCGTAAGCCTGGTGAAGGAAGAAAAGATTATCATGCGTGAAGAGGGCGAGATCCAGTTCACGGAAGACGGCCTTTCAGGGATTTGCGTATTTGATCTCAGCCGGTATCTTTCGGAAGTACCCGCAGGGTTTTCAATACAAATGGACTTGTTCCCCGGATATTCCGGGGAAGAATTGCTGAAACTGCTAATGGTTAGAAAAAAGAGGCTGTCCGACAGGTCTGCGGAAAGCCTGATCAAAGGAATGCTTAATGATAAGCTGGTCCCGGTATATATTGAGCTTTCAGGCATCCCTGCCGGCTCAACCGCATCGGCGGTCGGGTAACAGCCGGAGGGATAAAGAGCGAAGAGGTCGCGGGGACCACCCTGGAATCAAAGCTGGTGAGAGGTTTGTTTTTTGCGGGAGAGGTTCTTGATATAGACGGAAAATGCGGAGGATGGAACTTGCAGTGGGCCTGGAGCTCCGGCTGGACAGCAGGCTTTTCCGCTGCCCGATGGGTTTTATCTATATAATAGCAACGAGCGAAGGAGGCAGTATTATGGGGATCGAGAAGGGGTACATTCAGGTTTACACAGGAAACGGGAAAGGCAAGACTACAGCGGCACTGGGTATTACACTCAGAAGTCTTTGTGCTGGAAATCGAGTGTTCTTCGGTCAATTCATGAAGGGACAGGATTACAGTGAGCTGAAAGCAGCGGATTATTTTGAGAAACTAAAGATGGAGCAGTTTGGCACTCCTTCTTTCATCCGGGGTGAACCTTCTCCTTTGGACATCCAAAACGCAAAGAAGGGGCTTGAGAGGATGAAGGAAGTACTGACTTCGGGAGAGTACGATATGGTGGTGTTCGATGAAATCAATACAACACTGTATTTCGGCATGCTGGAAATAGAAGATGTGCTTGCAGTATTGGATTTGAAACCGGAGAATACAGAAGTTATTCTGACGGGCAGGTACGCACCGGCGGAGATCATTGAACGGGCTGATCTTGTGACGGAGATGATGGAGATAAAGCACTATTACAATGCGGGAGTCATGGCAAGGGTTGGGGTCGAGAACTAAAGGGCCTGCTGCCACTCAATAAGGCTGTGACCAGTCATCTCTACCGGCTTTTCAATGCCTGCAAGATCAAGAAGGGTGGGAACCACGTCCGCAAGGATCCCGCCCTCTTTTAATACCAGCGAACGATTTGTCATAACAAGAAATGGCACGGGGTTAATAGAGTGAGCCGTGACGATTGAGCCGTCGGCATTGCACATGCAATCGGCATTGCCATGGTCCGATGTCAATATCAGCTGACCTTCCGAACGTTTCAAAGCTCTGATTATTCTATCAACGCAAATATCAAGGGCTTCTATGGCAGAAACTGCGGCGGCCACATTACCTGTGTGTCCGACCATGTCCGGGTTTGCGAAATTCAGGATGATAAAATCGTATTTCCTCTCGTCTATCAGCGAAACGACCCGGTCCGTGACTTCATAAGCACTCATTTCGGGTTTGAGATCATAGGTTGCTACCTTCGGCGATGGGATCAACAGCCGGTCTTCACCGTTATTGGGTGCTTCTACGCCCCCGTTGAAGAAGAAAGTTACGTGAGCGTATTTTTCCGTCTCTGCTATGCGCAGCTGGCGAAATCCCAAACTGGAAACATACTCTCCGAAAGTATTTTTCAACGACTGGGGCGGATAGGCGACAAGGACATTGGGCATTTCCGCATCGTATTGAGTCATGCAGACAAAGCACAGCCCTGAAGGACGTCTGTCTCTCTCAAAGCCGTTGAATCCGTCATCTGTGAAGCAGCGAGTCAGCTGCCTTGCCCGGTCCGGTCTGAAATTGAAAAAAATGACGGAATCGTTGTCCTCCACAGTAGAAACTGGAAAACTTCCGTCTTTTATGATCGTAGGCTTTACAAACTCATCATTTTCCCCTGCAGCATAAGCTATGTTTACCGCATCTTCAGCAGAGGAGGCATATCTGCCGACGCCCATTGTCAGCGCATCATAAGCCGATTTAGTCCTCTCCCAGCGGCGGTCTCTGTCCATGGCATAATATCTGCCGGAGACAGATGCTATCCTGCCTATGCCACGTTGCTCCATAAAAATAGTAAGTTGATTAAGATAGGTTTTTGCGCTGCGGGGAGGAACATCCCTTCCGTCGAGGAAAGCATGGATAAAAACCCGATCGAGGCCTTTGCGACCGGCAAGCTCCAACAGCGCAAACAAATGCGACAGATGGCTGTGCACTCCCCCATCGGATAAGAGGCCCATGATATGAAGAGAGGACCCCCTGGAAAGGGCGTGCCGGACAGCAGTATCCAATTCGCTGTTATCGTAAAATTCCCCTTCTTCGATCTCTTTTGAAATACGGGAAAGCTCCTGATATACGATACGGCCGGCACCTATGTTTAAATGCCCAACTTCGGAGTTCCCCATCTGGCCGTCAGGAAGCCCTACGGCAGTTCCGGAGGCCCCGATAACGGTGTTTGGGCAGGAAGAAAAAAGCAGATCCAGGTGGGGTTTATTTGCCATTGCAATGGCATTGGTACAGCCGCCTTGGGTGCTTTTGCCGAAGCCGTCCAGTATCATCAGCAGTGTATTCATATTTCCGCCTCCGCATAGTGCGATGATCGATTCCGCAGCATGTGCTTGATTATAACAAAAATCGGCGGGAAAGCATATAGCTTCCCGAGATTTTTTGATATAATCAAAAGAAGCCAAAGCCAAGTAGTTTTTTGGGAGGAGCCATGAACTGGACGGAAGAACAAAAGCAGGCTATTGAAATCAAGGATAAGAGCATGTTGGTATCCGCTGCCGCCGGGTCCGGAAAAACCGCCGTTCTTGTGGAACGAATAAAACAGCTGATAGTTAAAGACGGTGTATCTCTTGATGAGATGCTGGTGGTTACTTTTACAAATGCAGCGGCTTCAGAGATGCGTGAAAAAATCGTTTCCGCTGTTCCCGAGCAGATGAGCCAAATACATAAGGCGCATATCAGTACCTTTCATTCTTTTGCTCTTGAAGTGATCCGCCGTTATTTTCACCTCCTCGGAATTGAGCCGAATTTTAAAATCTGCGATGATGCACAGAGAATATTGCTGCAGAGTGAGGCCATGGAGCAGCTCTTTCGGGAGCGTTTCCAAAGTCAGGATCAAAGCTTTCTGCATTTTATCAGGATTTACGGCAGCAGCCGTAACGAGGATGCTGTCAAGGCTATGATTTCGGAAACATATAACTTCATTCAAAGCCTTCCGGATCCTTTTTCCTGGCTGGAGCAAAAAGCCGGTTTTTTGTCGTTGGATATAAAGGGATTCAAGGACAGCATTTTATATACAGAGCTTCTGGCATCAATCGACGATGAGCTTGCTGTCACAGCTGCCATGTGCCGTCAGGTGTCGGAGGTCGTTGCCGGGCTGGGACTTGAAAGCCTTATACCTAAGGCGGAATCAGATCTTTGCATGTTGGAGGAAATTAGGGAAAAGGTTAAAGAAGATTATGACAAAGGCGCAATGGCTGTTGCAATGGCATCCTTTCAGAGATTTTCTGCCGGAAAAGAGGATAAGGAGGTCTACGAGACGGTCCGCGAAGACATTACGTTTCTTAGATATAAAGCAAAAGACAGCTTGAAAAAGCTTGCCGCCGGTTATTTTGCGAAGACTCTTGAGGAGTAT
This sequence comes from Bacillota bacterium, assembly GCA_022706625.1. Classification (GTDB taxonomy): domain Bacteria; phylum Bacillota; class Clostridia; order Peptostreptococcales; family Anaerovoracaceae; genus UBA1426. Next base: position 3,733 of record JAKJCD010000088.1, read on the forward strand.
ATTTCCGAGATAAACAGTACTTATGAGGACGCTCTGATTTTAAAGAATCTCGTTTTGGATTTTAACAGACTATACAGCAAGGCAAAAAAAAGCAGAGGGCTTATAGATTTTTCTGATATCGAGCACCACGCTTTAAGCATCCTGTCGGATGAAAGCGCTTCTTCGGAATACAGAAAGAAATTCAGGTACATTTTTATAGATGAATATCAGGACAGCAATCTGGTCCAGGAGGCTATCGTAGACAGGATAAAGCGTTCCGATAATGTCTTTATGGTGGGGGATGTGAAGCAGAGCATCTATAAATTTCGTCTGGCAGAGCCGGAAATATTCATTAAAAAATATGAGTTGTTTAAAAGAGGCAACGACTCCTCGGCAATAAAACTGGACCTTAACCGTAATTTTCGCAGTAAAGAGCCCATACTTAGGATGGTTAACCACCTGTTTCGCCGTATCATGGATCAAAAACGAACCGGTATCGATTATGACGATGAGGCTGCCCTTTATAAAGGGGTCAGCTATGAAGGCCCATTGGAATATAAAGTGGAATTTCATCTGCTGGAAGGCAAAAAAGTCGAAGATGCTGATCTGGATGAAGAGATTAAGGCCATGAAGAAGGCCGAAACAGAGGCCTTTGTTGCCGCGTCCATTATTAAGGAAGCCAGAGGGAAACCCTATTACTGCGAAAAAGCAAAGCTGGAAAGAAGGTTTGCATATAAAGACATAGTGATCCTGCTAAGGAGCGCATCCGGGATGGCGGATATCTATCAGGAAGTCTTAGAGCAGGAAGGCATCCCTGCTTATGTGGATACGGGAGACGGCTACTTTGATACTTTGGAGGTATCTGTTTTCATCAATCTGCTGAAAACCATCGATAATAAGAAGCAGGATGTGCCTCTGCTCAGTATATTGCGATCCTCCATTTTCGATTTTTCGATAAATGACCTTGCTCTGATAAGATGCGAATACCGGGAAGGATCCTATTTCAATGCTCTCTTGAATTATCATAAAGAAGGAAAAGACGAAGCCCTGAGCCGGCAATGCGGCCTTGTCCTCAATAGGCTTGAGGAATGGAAAAGGCAGGCAAGGCTGCTCCCGCTTACGGATTTTATATGGAAATTAATGCAGTCTACGGGATATTACAGCTATGTGGGCGCACTGCCGGGAGCAACACAGCGACAGGCCAATCTCAAGGCCTTGGCGGATAAAGCTTTGACCTTTGAAAACAGCTTGGGAAAAGGACTTTTTGGTTTTATAAACTACATAGAAGCTGTGAAGAAGAGGAAGATTGCAACGGCTCCCATAAAGCTTCTCGGCGAAAGCGATGATGTTGTAAAAATCATGACAGTCCATAAGAGCAAGGGGCTTGAATTTCCAATGGTTTTGCTGGGTGGATTGGGCAGAGCTTTTCACAGGGAAGGCGGAAAGTCCGTAAGCTTTCACAAGGAGTTGGGCGTTGCACTAAAACAGGTGGATGAGGGAAGGCGCTGCTGCAGAAGGACTCTTCTGCAGAATATAATTGATGTTAGATTAGCGAAAGAAGCGGCTGCAGAAGAAATACGCATACTCTATGTGGCGTTGACCAGGGCGATGGATAAATCAGTATTGCTTGGCACAGCGACAGATATAGAAAACACCGTTAAGCGCGCAAAGGCCCTAAGTGAGAATAACCTCATAAATGGGAGATCCTATCTTGACTTTCTGCTCCCAGCCCTTTGGAGCAATAAAGAGATCAGTTTTCATATACATGACAGACATAGTCTCAGCTTGATCCGAAATAAACAGCATGGTGCGATGATCAGGCTAAAAGAAGATATGGATAGAGGTTTTATTGAAACGGGGGAGATCAGCGGTCCAGTCCGGGAGCGTTTAAACTGGAAATATGGCTATCACGTTGCGCTTAACAGTAAATCCAAATATTCCGTATCTGAGCTGAGCCGGCGGGAAAGCACAGGGCTTAAGGCCCGGGATGGCAAGCTCAAATCCGAAAAAGCTGCCGAAGGTATCCTTTATCACAGGATAATGGAACATATACCATTGCATGGAGCAGCCCGCGGCATCGAATATATAAAGGGATACATGCAGGAACTCGTGAACCGGGAGCTTATGACCGAAGCAGAGCTTAGTAACATTGATCCTCAAAAAATCCACCGATTTTTTCAGTCATTGCTGGGGCAAAGGCTCTGCAAAGCCGAAAAAATATACCGGGAAAAAGCTTTTAACCTTTTATACGAGAAAGACGGAGAAGAGGTCATCATCCAGGGCATCATAGACTGCTGTTTTATCGAGGACGGTAAATATGTTCTGATAGATTTCAAAACAGACTATGCCGGTCGCAATGAAGAAAGTATTGACCGGGTCGTGGACAATTACAGGCCCCAGCTGCAGTTGTACAAACAGGCTCTGGAGCAGATACAAGGGGCGGTCGTCGAGGAGATGTATCTTTATTTATTTTCTGCCGACAAGGCTGTCAGGCTATAAGACATTAGTTAAAATAACAACGGGGACGCTATTGCGTCCCCGAAATTTTTATGTAGCCGTTCGAAGCTTTAGGCCTGCAAGGATTTCAGCGCCAATTCCTTATCTGCAGCTCTTTGTTCAAGCACTTTTTGGTATTCCTCCTCTGTCATCTTGTGCATAGTGATCCCGGTGAATCCGTAGAAAATGGATACGATGGGATTGCACAGGTTCAAGAATGCATAAGGCACATAGGAGAATGTTGGAACGCCCAGGAAGGTGGACATAGTCGCACCGCAGGTGTTCCAGGGGAAAAGGCTGGAAGTCATCGTCCCGGCATCCTCCAGGCACCTGGACAGATTTTTGTGTTTTAGCCTGTGGTCTTCGAAGGCTTCCTTATACATCCTGCCGGGGAGGATGATGGCTAAGTACTGGTCGCAGGCGATCGCGTTCATGATGATACATGATAATACGGTAACAGTTACAACAGCACCGACGCTCTTTGCGACTTTCAACAGAGCTTCCGCCAGAGTCCTCAATTGTTCCGAAGCATCCATGATGCCGCCGAAGGTCATGGCGCACATAATAAGAGAGATGGTCCACATCATACTCTGCATGCCGCCCCTTGTCAGAAGGTCATAGATCTCGGGAATCTCGCTGACAGATTCATAGCCGTAGTTGAGGACTGCGCCCCAATCTGTAGTAGGTACTCCCTGTACACTCATGAACACTACTCCGAGAGCCGTGCCGCCTATCAGACCCGGCAAGGCAGGCATTTTGAATACCACCATCAGAATAACGCAGACAGGAGGCAGGAGGAGTATAGGGGAAATATAGAATTCATCCTGCAGTCCGGCCATCAGATTTGCCACAGCACTCATGTCTACTTCTTTGCTTGCATGACCCATCCCAAGGAAGGCAAAAAGGATCAATGCAATAATCAATGAAGGTGTAACGGTATAAACCATATGTCTTATGTGCTCAAAGAGGTTGGAGCCTGCAATAGCCGGGGCCAGGTTTGTAGTATCGGAAAGAGGAGACATTTTGTCTCCGAAATATGCTCCGGATACTATGGCTCCTGCTGTCATGGCCGGGTTGATCCCGAGGCCGAAGCCTACACCGATGAGAGCAACGCCAATTGTCCCCGCTGTAGTCCAGGAGCTT
>JAKJCD010000089.1 GCA_022706625.1 Bacillota bacterium
TACTAACTACCGACGAGGTGCCGGTTATCCCGGCAAGCAAATCGTTTTTGGGGATCTCTTCAGGACCGACCCGCCCGACCACCTTCCCGTTTTCGACCTTCCCGCTGCAAAGAAGCTTGATGACATTGCCCCGGGCTTCAGCCTCCTTGATCCATTCAAAAGTTATTTGTCCTATCCCTTCTCTTTCTATATCAAGGGGAGTAATCCCGGCTCCCATGAGCACGTTCAAAAGCACAGCCATCTTTGCCGCAGCATCCCAGCCTTCTACATCCATAGACGGATCCGCCTCTACAAAACCTCTTTTCTTTCCCTCGGCTATGATATCGTCATATTTTCTGCCTTTTGCCAGCTCTTCTAAAATGTAGTTTGTCGTGGAGTTGAGTATCCCCTTTACCTCCGTTACATTACACAAGGGCAGCGCCTCCTCTGCAAGGTTGAAAATCGGAGTCCCGTCCATCACCGTCGTTTCGAAAAGAAAGCATACTCTATTTTCTTCGGCTTTCTTCCGCAGTTCCTCGTATGCCCATGCCACAGGACCTTTATTTGCGGTGATCACATGTCTGCCCCTGTCTAAAGCTATGTTAATATGCTCTATAGCAGGCTGCCCTGTAAATATGTTTAACGGAGTCAATTCCATCAGGACGTCATAATTTATAGCGGATGCCGCTTCTATGGATGAAATCATCAAATATCCCTTCCTGCCCGGATCAAAATGTCCCGAAGCTTCGATTTCTTTAATAGCCTTTTCAAGATCGATTCCCTCATCATCGCAAAGGGACCCGCGGCTTTTAGTAATGATAGCCACCACCTTGATATCGTATCCATAACTTCGCATGATCTCCGGCCTTTTCTCAGCCAGCAGCCGAGCGAAGGCCCTTCCAGCATTGCCGAATCCCAACATGGCTAACCGTAGCTGCTTCATGACTCCACCCCTCAATCCTTTTCTTTAATAATAGCCCCTGTTCGCAGTATTGTCGACATCAAAGAAAAGATGGTTTATTATTGATATTTGTACGAAGGTTGTATATACTTCGAAATGAGGACATACTCCCGCAAAGTACACTTATTGAAGAGCAATAATAGAGGAGAAGAAATGTATCAGGATACCTTAAGACCGGTGTGGGCCGAGATCGATCTCGGCTGCATCAGACACAATATCACGGCGATTAAACGAAGAGTAGGCAACACTCCAATTATCGGTGTTGTAAAGGCAGATGGATATGGCCACGGAGCAACGGAGGTCTCCAGGGTGCTGCTGGCAAACGGAGTCTCCACATTAGCCGTAGCGACTCTGGGCGAAGCCATAGATCTTAGGAATGACGGCATCAGCGTTCCCATTATAATGTTGGGGCTCACGCCCTGGCATTATCAGAAGACTCTTATCGAGTATGACATTACACCCGTTGTTGCCTCCTATTCCGACACCCGGGCCCTTTCTGCCGCAGCAGCAGAAGCAGGAAAGATCATGGAAGTGCTGGTGGCTGTTGAAACGGGCATGGGCAGGATAGGCTTCATGCCAAACAAAGAAAGCATAAACGAAATAGTCGGCATCAGCAGCCTGCCCAACATTCAGATCAAAGGGATCTTTTCCCATTTCGCGGTTGCCGATGAAAAGGACAAGAGCTTTTCACATAATCAGATCAAAAACTTTGATCGATTTTATAAGGATCTGGAAGCAGCCGGAGTCCCCATCAATTTCAGGACCCATGCAAACAGCGCTGCCCTTATGGAAATCCCCGAGGCCTGGTTTGATGCAGTACGTCCAGGCATCATACTCTACGGCTGTTATCCTTCCGACCAGGTTGATAAAAGCATAATCGAGCTTAAGCCGGCTATGAGCCTCAAAGCAAATATCGTCTTTCTTAAAAGAGTTCCCAAAGGAACATCCATAAGCTACGGCAGGCATTTTATAACCGAACGGGAAAGCCTTATCGCCACCATACCGATCGGCTATGCCGATGGCTATCCTCGTTTCCTTTCAGGGAAAGGCCGCGTGTTGGTAAACGGCCAATACGCGCCGTTGGTGGGAAATATCTGCATGGATCAATGTATGGCAGATGTAACTGATATCCCTGATGTGAAAAAGTATGACGAGGTGGTGCTTATCGGTACTCAGGGCAATAACACCATCCTTGCCGACGAAATTGCGGAAAAGACCGGGACCATCAATTATGAGATCGTTTGCCGGATCGGGAAACGGGTGCCAAGGGTCTATATAAGCTCAGTTTGAGATGAGGCCGTACTTTATCTTGACCCTCTCTAATTTCTCTATCAGAGGATCGGCCAAGAGAAGCAGGAATATGACGGTAGATGCAGAATGCACCAGATTGAAAGGAAGTCCCGCAGTGTAAGTAACCAGCACCAGTTCTTTTGTTATATTCCCGGCCCATGCTAAAACAGAGCTTAAATCCATTATGCCGCCATATATTAAGAACGTAGAAAGCCCTCCGAAAATGCATAGAGAGGCTTTCGTCTTTTTAAGCAAGCTCTGATGAGCCAAAACTCCGGCCATGTAACCGATGAGTCCCAGGCAGAACATCTGCCATGGAGTAAACGGCCCCATGCCGAAAAAAAAGTTGGAGATGAGGGCCGACATAGAACCTACCAAAAAACCCGACTCTCCGCCAAAACAAACTCCCGCAATTATAACTAATGCTATTACCGGTTTGAATTGGGGCACCATAAAAAAAGCGGCCCTCCCTGCGACGGTGATCGCTGTAAGAACTGCTATGACAATGATCTCTCTGGCCTTCGGCTTCCTCCCCTCAAAGCTTAAGAAAAACGGGATCATTGTGTAGATGACTAAAAGCAAACTAATAAAATAGTACTTCCTGTCATCAAGAAAAACTATCCCGCCGACCACCGTGATCGGTACAACGATGAGAAACAGCACTGCCGTGATAATTCCTCGTCTTTTCATTTCTGCACCTTGACCTGTTCTGCTTTACGTTTAGACTCACGGCCGGGATCATTAGCATTTAAGTTGCTTTCGCATAGGTTTACAACATCTTCTACTGTGACAGCATTTTCAAATATATGACGAGACATGCGATTAGCAGCGGTAGTATAGAAACTGTTGCCGGAAAAAAAACGCTTCGGGGTATTTGTAGTCACGATGTTTCCGTCAAAAAACATAGCGCAGACATCTCCGTATTTCCCGCAAAACTCAACATCATGAGAGACCATTATGATCGTAACTCCGTTCTCTGTCAATTTTTTGAGTATCCTTGCCAATCTCTGCTTAAAATAGTTATCAAGTCCTTTTGTAGGCTCATCCAGCAGCAGTATTTCCGGCTCTGCCAAAAGAACCTTTGCCAGTGCCGCTCGCTGCTGCTCTCCCCCCGACAGATCATAGGGGTGAGATTCAAGCAAATCTCTTATTTCAACGAGATCGGCTATTTCTTCCACCCTCTTTTGTTTCTCCTCCGGTGTGATGCCTTTCTGCTCCAATATTTCCATAAGATCTAAGGACACCGTTTTCTCTACGAAAAGAGTCTGAGGGTTTTGAGGAAGTATGACCAGGCTGTCGGCAATATGCTTCTTTGATTGTTTTTCAAGGCTTTCGCCTTTGATCAGAACTTTCCCCCTATAGGGTTTGTTAATTCCTCCAATGACTGAAAGTGCAGTAGTCTTACCGGTACCGTTTCCGCCGACTATACAATATAGCCGGCCTTTTGACGCTTCCATGGAAAGTCCTTTAATCACATCCACATCATCCTTACTGTAGCGAAACCAGACATCTTTAAGCCTGATGATCGGGTCGGCGGAAGACATATGCTCGGCCGGATCATCGATCTTCGTATTAGTCAGCTGTCTTCTGCTGAACATATCCGTCAGCCATGTCCTGCCTTCCCTGACTGTTACAGGGCTGCCGCACAAAGGAATATCCTTTTCCTTTGACAGACTCTCGTAAACCTGCATAGGAGTCGGCATTGCCAAAAGCATGGGGTGATTTAATTCCGCCAAAACCTTTCCTCCACGCCCAGGAACATCTTCTATCAGTATCTTCCCCTTGTCCATTATCACTGCCCGGTCAGCCATGGGGAAAACATCTTCCAGCCTATGTTCTATCATGATTATGGTAGTTCCTATTTCCCTGTTTATTCTTTTGACCGTCTCCAGAAAATCAGCTGCCGCAATGGGATCAAGCTGGGCGGTAGGTTCATCCAAAATCAAAACATCCGGTTGCATTGCCATGACCGAAGCTAAGTTCAAAGTCTGTTTCTGTCCGCCGGAAAGCTGGGACACATCTCGCATAAACCAGCTTTGGATCCCGAAGAAATTTGCCATCTCCGCAACCCTGAGGCGAATGACTTTAGTATCATAGCCTAAGCTTTCCAGCCCAAATGCCAATTCATGCCATACTTTATCGGTCACTATTTGATTGTCGGGATTTTGAAGCACGTAGCCGATACGTGACGCCTGCTCGCGGTGGCTGATGCTTTCAATGGGACGGTCATAGAATAAGATTTCTCCTTCTCGTTTACCATGGGGAGCCAGTATGCTTTTAAGGTTCCTCAGCAAAGTACTTTTCCCGCAGCCGGTTTGACCGCATACAACCACGAATTCACCATATTCAATTCTCAAGTTGATATGGGTTAATGCAGGCCGGTCTCTGCCCGGATATGTAAAACTCAGATCCTTGATCTTAAACGTTTCCAAACAACTGCCTCCCTAACATTGATAAATACAGGTAAAAGACATAATGCCGCATAGCAAGCATATGTAAATAAACTGAACAGTGTCGCTTCTCCGGTTTTAATATATGGGAAGTACTGGATATTGTTCTCACCGGCTAATCCTCCGGCTATTACAATAAAAATCAGCGTAATCAAACTAATCAGTGCGATCCGATCCCGGCTATCGAAGCGGTAATTGGCAAAGCTGCTTCTTCCCGGCAAACCGTAGCCCCTGGACCTCATGGAATCAGCAGTATCTATGGAGTTTTCCAGAGCCCAGCCGATCATTACGGAAATGATTTTTATTCCATGTTCTGCTCTCTGCCGCAAGGTTCCGTCTGAAACATCGCGGCCTATGCACTTTTGGCTTTTTGAAATCAGTTTGATTTGATTTTTAAATTTGGGCACAAAACGAAGAACCATCGCAAAGATCATGGACAGAGAAGGAAAAATGCGCCCAAGTAAATACATAAGTTTATCGGAGGTCATTACCACATTGACACACGAAAACCAAAGTATCACGGTTCCGAACATAATGGCTATGGCTATTCCGTAGACAATCGATTCCAGGGTCAGAGGGTTGTCTCCCATATATCCTAAGATGGTCACTCCCCTATGGTTGAACAACGGATTAACCGCTCCCGCTATAAGCATCATAGGAAAGACAAACAACAAAGTGAATTTTACCGCCCTCTTGCCGTTGAGTCTTATTGCATAGGTAAAAGCTCCTGCCAGCGACAGAGACAAAAAAACCGGATGCAAAAATACCATGCCAAACCCGATAACGGCACAGAAAAAAGCGAAATTGACTACGGGGTGATATGTTGAGAATGTATCTTTCAAATCTCTCACCTTTTGTGATTGCGGGCGGATCTGTCCGCCCGCCCCGTTATTGATACGCAGCAAGGGTTATGTTTATTGCTGCGATAGCAGCTTATAGATCATGGCTGCAGCTTCAGCCCTGGTTGCATTGCTTAAAGGATTGTACCGGAAGGTGCCATCGGCATTCTTGATCCCGTTTATGATCCCTGCCTGCTGCATCTCCGAAACCGAAGCCCTTGCATATTCGTAAATCTGAAGATTATCGGTAAAGGTAACGGCTTCAGCTTTTTTGTAGACCTGCTTTGCCACTGATTTATTATAGTTGTCTATCATTACTGCAATGTCCTGGCGGCTGATATTGGCATCGGGCTTGAAGGAATAGCTTCCGTCGGCATTTTTATAACCGCTGATGATTCCTGCTTCTTTTGCCCAGGCCACCGAAGGCCCATACCAGCTGTTTACATCCACATCACCGAAGACTACCTCTTTGTAGGCTGCCTGGTCGGCTTTGCCAAGTCTTGCGAGTACCGAGACCAGCATGGAACGGGTAAGCGGGCTGTTGGGCGCAAAGGTGGTTGTACTTGTTCCGCTGAATATACCTTTTTCATATACATATTTCACCGGACTGTAAAACCAGTTGATGCTGTCATTTTGAACCACATCGGAAAAGGGCCATTTCGACAGCGCTTCATCATATCCTATCACATAGTAAGACAGGTGGTCTACGGTGAAAACAACCTTGCCGGAGGCTGTATCAAAATAACCCTCCATGGGAACCAGCTCGCCCGCATCATTAAGGTGATAAATCACAATTCCTGATGGATTCTCCCCCTCTTTAAGGGTGTAAGGCAATGAAATCGTAAGCTTGCCTTTGAATTGAGAGATACTCTTTTTGTCGACTGTGATCTTTATATCATAAACCGGCCTGCCCCCTACAGCTTCTTTTTGCTTCGAACTCAGATCTTTGTTTGATATGGGCTCTATGCTCACTTCCAGGGAATCTTCCTTAATTTGGTCGACCAGGCCTTCCAGCGCTCCCTTATCAAAGGCGATGCTTCCCTGCGCAAGATCCAGTGTCCAGCTTTCCTTGCTGCCCTTTTGGATCTCTTTTAAAGCGGCATTGATAGTGTCCTTATTTACAGTTCCTGTAACCTCTCCGGGAAGAGGTGTATTATTCCACTTCTCCGCTCCGCTTTCTTTGGTGTAATCCAAAGTGTATATCCACTGGATCACTTCCCCTCCCTTCAGTTTATATATACCTGCCGACTTACCTGAATCCACACCATCAACATAGTAAAGCCATCCTGAATTGGCACCCTGCGAAAACTCGCTGAGCCCGTCTATTTCCGATACATAGCCTCCCTGAATCACATAAGTCTTTCCAGCATCCGAAAGCACCGCTATTAAAACATCCATCACCGTAGTGACTCCGGCTTCTATTACATAAGCATTGTCTGCTGCGATAGTTCCCTTCCCACTGCTTTTTACCGTGATCCTTACCTTTTTTTCTTGGGGGATCGGTTACGGCAACATTAAAAGTCGCCGTATGGCCCTCATATGTCACCTTTACGCTTTTAGTGCCGGCCGTGGTGGCATCTATCGTTGAAACTGTATATCCGCTTCCTATTATTTCGGAATTACCGGGATCGGCATTGTAAATAGCTCTTACTACCATGCCTGCAGGATCGATAACAGTGGAGGCGCCGCCCACGTCAAGATCATAGATGGTTTTATCAGGCTTTGTGACGGAAATACCGGTCAGCAGTTTTGCACCGGGCCAGTTAGTATAAACACCCACACTTGCATCAAAATGATAAAGGTTGCTGCTCCTTGA
>JAKJCD010000008.1 GCA_022706625.1 Bacillota bacterium
TTGTCAAAAGCTATAGAAGGAAGAAGGGAATTATGACTATCAAAGCCCTAACTGTTTTTTTGCTGTCTTGATAAGATACTCATATCTTGATTTGGCTGCCATTATATCGTAAGCGGCGAAGTCGATCAAATCCGGATCGGTGGCTTCATTGAAGCGCCCTTCCGCTAACTTCCACTGTATTTCAGCATCACGGATGCAGGCATAAAGCTTCTCCTCTTCCGTCTGCTCCGGAGGCAAATTCAAAAAATGCCGATACATTTTGTCAGCTACCCCTTTCACTCCGATAAAATCACTATCCATAATCTTAGAATCCTCTCATCTTTTGTCTTCTATTCTATTCATATTCAGCATATTTTATACAAAATATGGACGAAAAGCGTTTAGAGGTGGATAAAATATGGAAATGAGTACCGAAATAGGTATATTGCTTGCTTACGGATTTGGAATACTCGTATTATACCTTTTGGGATATCTGCTTTTAGTTCCGATCAAATTCCTTTTAAAGCTGCTGTGCAACAGCCTTTTTGGGGGAGTTTTTATCCTGGTGATAAACCGGGTTGCAGATCCATGGGATATACATATACCTTTGAATATTCTGTCTGCAATACTCACGGGCATTCTGGGACTGCCGGGAGCCATACTTCTCCTGATCGCCAACAATTTTTTATAAGCAGGGCCGAGGCCCGATTTCTGAAAAGCGAAACAATTCACAGCAAACTAATTATGTTATGACCGCAAACATGTAGTTGCTTGTTTTCAGATAATTAGATAAAATTAATTATCTTAAGCTTTTATTTTCTTTTTTTATTCTGTTAAAGGAGGGAAACGCATAATGAATGAAGTTCAAAAGACAGCCAAAGTGGATGTGGACGAACTGGGCATTAAGAAACACGATCTTAAAGTGCATACGGTCGTATTCATGATTTTCTGTCTTTGCGCTGCCGGGGCATATGGGATCGAAGAGATGATACCCGAATCCGGTCCGGGATTGACTTTAGTCATGCTGATCGTGCTGCCGTTTGTCTGGAGTACCCCGCTTGGCTTAGTGGCTTCTGAGCTCGGTTCCGCCAGGCCTCAGGAAGGCGGCTATTACAAATGGGTGCAGGAGGCTCTCGGAGAATTCTGGGGGTTCCAGGCAGGCTGGTGGAGGACGATTTCCATCTACATTGACAATACGCTGTATGTGATTTTAGCCGGAGGCTATCTGGCAAACCGCTTTGGATTTGACTGGACGATCGAATTCGCATTCAAGGCAGCGATGATACTCGTATTCACCTATATAAATATCAGAGGCGTCAGGGATGTTGGCATAGTATCTACCATACTGTCCATTCTGGTAATCGTTGCCTTCGGTATGGTTGCGCTGTGCGGCTTCCTCAACTGGAGTCAGAATCCTTTCATACCCTTTACGGCGGATGGAGAGATCTTGGGTCTTTCCGGCATCGGCTTCGCCGACTGGGTCTATTATATCGGAATGGGCATATCCATCGGTATGTGGATGTACGCCGGTTATGAATCTATGTCTACTGTGGCCGGGGAAGTGACAAATCCCCAGGTCATCCCCAAAGCCACCATGATCACGGTACCTTTGATCATGATGGTCTATATTTTCCCGACTATGGGGGGCTTGGCTTCCATGGGAAGATGGGACGAATGGGGCACGGAAGGCGAAGTGGTCGGCTATGCCGATGTGGTGACAACCTTCTGGGGAGCAGGCTTCGGCGTTTTCTTCCTTATCGTTGCTGTGCTTGCCCAATGCTCGATATACAATACCTATATAGCTTCCGGATCCAGAGGGTTCTTCGCCTTGGCTGAGGACAATCTGGCGCCGCCGATTTTGGTCAAAGTTGATAAAAAGCATGGCGTGCCTTATGTTGCTGTGCTTTCGGTAGGCATCGTCAACCTGATACTATGCATGTTCGCATTTAAAGTTGTCGTGGTCATCGACGTCTTCCTGCTGATTTCGGCCTATGTCATGATCTTCATTTCAGCTTTGATATTGAGGAAAAGAATCCCGGAGGAAGAACGTAAATTCAAGATCCCCGGAGGTTACGGCTTCCTCGTACTGATCTGTGTCGTTCCGATTTTTATTGCCTTCATAGCATTCTTTATAAACGGCACTAATTACTTTATCGGAGGTATGATCGGCATTGTTTCCGGTCCGATCCTCTACTACATATGGCGGAGGATGTACGGCGGACTGACAAAGAAGGATCCCGTCAAGTATCCCGGCAATCCGAAGACAGGCCTTGCCGTGGGGGATGTGAGAAGAATGAGCATTATGTTTGGTATCCTCTCGGTTATGGGCATCATCGGAAGCTTCTTCCTCCCCTGGTTTGAAGGCGACTGGGGTGATGAATACTACTTAGAAATCTACGGCATTAATGGTTTCCTCGGCACTATGCTGCTGTGGATAAAAATCGCTACCATAGCAGCGGTGGCAATAACTATAATATTGGGCATCGTAGCTTCGAAGGTTGAGCCAAAGAAAGCATAATCAGGTCAACCAAGGATAACAAAACCAAGGGCGGTCGCAGCAGCGGCCGCCTCGTTGTTTGCAGCCGGGTAAAATCATGAGGTATAAATTCCCGGAGGCTGTTGTGCCGGAAGCCTAAAATGAAGTATAATAGTTAAGAATATACACCGGATACAGTATTACCGGCGGGGAAGGATAGTATGAGTAAAGTCATCGGGATATTCGCGTTTTTACTGTTGACACTGCCTTTGACGGGTCTGATGGAATGGCTTGGGGCGGCGGTTTCATCCGGGCTGAAGGGGGAAAAGCCTCCGGGGCTCCTTCGGGCGGTCATAAAACCGGTTTTACTTTATAGAAAGCCGTGGGGCGAAAGCCCCAAAGAAAAGTTGACGGCATTTTTCCATCTGGCTTTTGCAATGGCCGGCGGTTCCGTTTTCTTTGCCGGCGGCAGCATAGCCCTTTCTTTTCTTTTGCTGGTTTTTGCTGAGGCTGTAATGGTTTATAAGATCGGTCACAATGAAAGAGATCCGCTTTCTACAGGATTTGAAAGCGAAACAGCCTCCGCTTCATATTCTGCTTGCCAGCTTTTCTTAGCTGCTGCGGGTTTTTATTGCTTTAATAGATTGCTTTATTATAAAGGCAGCTTTCTAGTATCCGGCATTGTGTCGTCTCAAACAGCACCTTCATTTTATATGCCTGCTATGCTGATGGGATTCATCTGGATGCTTGTAAACGAATCCGGGATCGGCCTGTCGTCTATTGATAAGAATTGTGAGTATTTGGAAAAGGAGCAGGCTATGTATGAAAGCGGGCGCCGATTCAGGAAAGCGACTCTTTTCGGGGTCCTGTTCATATTCAACTATGGCGGCACTGTTCTTTCTGCTTTGATTTCCGGCGGGATATGCCTGTTGGTTTGGCTTTTTGGATTGCTTTTGCATGAGCCTTATTCCCGGCCATGGAATCCCCGGGCAGCTTCTGCGGTTTCTGCAGTTCTTTTGATTGCTTCCTTCATTAATCTGTTTGTCCTGTTTCAGCTTACGGACGGTCTGCGATAGGCACGTACTGCTTCGGAGGCTGGGCGTTTATATATGCGGGGCGGACGATCTTGGCCCCGGTGACCAGCTCTTCTATCCTGTGTGCACACCATCCGGATATCCTAGATGCGGCAAATACCGGGGTTGAAATATCCAGGGGGATGTTCAGGGCACTGTAGACGAACCCCGAGTAGAGATCCACATTGGCAGGCATGGGTTTTTCCACTCCCTTGATTTCCTGATAGAGCTTTGGACCTTGCTTTTCAATGAAATCGTACAGCATGAAATCATCGATCAATCCCTGATCTTCCGCCAGTTTTTTCGCCATTCCCTTAAGCAGGACAGCTCTGGGGTCGGACAATGTATAGACAGCATGGCCAAGACCGTAAATCAAGCCGGAACGATCAAAGGCCTCGCCTTTCAAAATTTTAATAAGATATTTCTCAATGCTCTTATAGTTTGTAATGTCTTTCACGTTAGCTTTCAAGTCATTGATCATGCTTATAACCTCCACATTGGCTCCTCCGTGTTTAGGGCCTTTCAGAGAGCCTACGGCGGCGGCAATGGCGGAATAGGTGTCTGTGCCTGTGGAGGTGACCACGTGTGTAACAAAGGTAGAGTTGTTTCCTCCTCCGTGTTCCGCATGAAGGATCATGCTCAGATCCAGTGATTTGGCTTCAATGTCTGAGTATTCTCCGGTGGGACGTATCATGCGCAGGATGTTTTCAGCGGTGCTCTTCGAAGGATCAGGATAGTGGAGATGAAGACTTTCGTTATGATAATGGGAACGTTTCGCCTGAAATCCGTAGGCTATCAAAGAGGGAAAATAGCCGATCAAATCGATGGATTGTCTGAGAACATTAGGTATTGCTAAATTGTCCGCATCATCATCATACGAATAAAGGGCAAGTACGCTTCTTGCCAACTTATTCATGACATTGTTGCTGGGCGCAACAAGTATCATATCTCTGGGAAATCCCGGCGGAAGCTCGCGGCGGGTAGCCAGAACGGCGCAATAATCATCCAGCATCTTGCGATTGGGCAGCTCTCCGAAAAGAAGCAGGTAGCTGGCCTCTTCATAGCCGAAACGATTCTCACTGACTACATTGTGGACCAGGTCGTGTATATCTACACCGCGATAGTATAATTTGCCTTCTACCGGCAGCTTTTCATTTTTGTCGTTGATGGTGTATCCTACTACCTCTCCAACCCTCGTAAGCCCGACTACCACACCTGTTCCGTTGGCATTTCTCAAGCCTCGTTTAACATCGTATTTACTGTATAATCCGCTCTCGATATGATTATTTCGCAGCAGCTGTTCAGACATTGCCGCAACAAATTCTTTTTCCAGTTGGGACCCTCGTTTCTTTAATTTGCTTTCCATCCTGTTTACTGTTTTTGTACCCGTTGGCATTTAGTCCTTACCTCCTGTCGGTTAAATATTAAAAATGACACTACATCCCGCAGTATCACCGAAAACAGCATTTCCCTGCTCACGCGATTCAGCGCACTAAACCGCTGAAACGTATTATATAGCAGATATTGTCGGTTTTCAAGTAGTGAAAACATAAAGTTTGTGTCAAGTAATCTTTGGCAAAAGTCTCTTATACAATTTCCCTGTTTTTTATGGTTGCAAATCGCATTTATTCCACGGTTCTGTTGACATGGGGCCCCTGACCCTCTGGATTCCGATTTTTCAGGCAGAAGGTGGCAAGGCGGCGCTTTGTTTGCCACCCTGAGAAAATTAAATTCAAGTTCCCGTTGCTTTTGGCTAAAATCTTAAAAGCAACGGAATTTCGAGAAGAGTCTGTATTCCGTTGCTTTCAGGGTAGAAAAGGGTAGAAAAAGCCATGAAAAGCAACGGAAATTCATAAAAAAAGCTGTATTCCGTTGCCTTTTCAACGAAAAAGGCAACGAAGATCGTAGAATTCTTAAAAATCCGTTGCTTTCAGGGTCAAAAATGGTGTGAAAAGCAACGAAAAGCAACAGAAATTACGAAGAAGGCTGTATTCTGTTGCCTTTCGGGTTTCCTATCAGAATTTAGGTTTCGTTTCAACTGCTTTAGTAATAACGATTAGGGTGGCAAACAAAGCGTCCCTTTGCCACCTGCCACCTTTGCCAGGGTGGCAAACAAAGCGTCCCTTTGCCACTTTGCCACAACAACTGCTTTAGTAATAACGATTAGAAATGTGAGATTGTCTTAAGTTACTGACAGTAGTGAAAACATAAACTCGGTGTATACAAATGTCGATGGTCAAGAACATATGTTTGACATGCCGCCAGGAATGGATTACACTATTAATGTGCGTCTGAAAGGGGACGAGATCGGAAGAGAGGTCCGAGGACGGGCAAAGGGCAGGCTTCGAACATCAACAGGGATGGAGGCGACATTTTATGTTCAAAATCGTATCTGATTATAAACTGACCGGAGATCAGCCCCGGGCAATCGATCAACTGGTACAGGGGATCAAAAGGGGGGAGAAGCATCAAACTCTTTTGGGGGTTACCGGATCGGGAAAAACCTTTACCATGGCCAATGTCATCGAACGTGTCCAAAAGCCCACGCTTGTAATTTCCCACAACAAGACCCTGGCAGCACAGCTCTGTGGTGAGTTCAAAGAGTTCTTTCCGGACAATGCCGTAGAGTATTTCGTCAGCTATTATGACTATTACCAGCCGGAAGCATATGTCCCGGCTACGGATACCTATATCGAGAAAGATTCGGATATAAATGATGAGATAGACAAGCTGAGGCATTCTGCAACGGCCTCTTTGGCAGAGCGCAGAGACGTCATCATAGTCGCCAGCGTATCCTGCATATACGGTCTCGGCAGTCCTGTGGATTATGAGGATCAAGTCCTGTCCATACGCCCCGGTATGCAAAAGGATAGAAATGAAATGCTTCACAAGCTTGTGGATATCCAATACATGAGAAACGACTTGAATTTTGTCAGAGGGACTTTCCGGGTAAGAGGCGATGTTATCGATATCTTTCCAGCGGGCGCTGAACACGGGATAAGGGTCGAGTTTTACGGGGATGAGGTGGAACAGATAAAGGAAATGAATCCGGTAACGGGAGAGATAATCGGTTTAAGGAATCATGTTTCCGTTTTCCCCGCATCCCATTACGTTACATCCAGGGAAAACATGGAGAGGGCGGCTCTAAGCATTGAGAGCGAACTTGAGGAGAGGGTCCGCTGGTTTAAAGAGCAGGGGAAGCTGGTGGAGGCGCAAAGACTTGAACAGCGGACCAGGTACGACTTAGAGCTGCTGAGGGAGGTGGGGAGCTGCAAAGGCATAGAAAACTATTCCCGCCATATAAACGGATTGGAGCCTGGGACTCAACCCTATACACTTATCGATTATTTTCCGGACGATTTTCTCATAATCGTGGATGAATCCCATGTGATGCTTCCTCAGCTTCGGGGCATGTGGGCGGGAGACCGTTCGCGGAAGGAAAATTTAGTGGATTATGGATTCCGGCTTCCATCGGCTTTGGACAACCGCCCCTTGTCATTCCGGGAGTTTGAAAACAAGATCAACCAGATCATCTACGTAAGCGCAACCCCGGCTGATTACGAGCGTGAAAAAAGCGCCGGAATTGTAGCCCAGCAGGTCATTCGTCCTACTGGACTTTTAGATCCGGAAATAAGCGTCAGAAAAACAGAGGGGCAGATCGACGACCTGATCGGAGAGATCAACAAGGTGACATCCAAAAATGAAAGGGCGCTTGTAACTACGCTGACGAAAAAAATGGCGGAAAGCCTTACCGATTATCTGAAAAATGTAGGAATAAAAGTCCGCTACCTTCATTCGGAGATCGAGACACTGGAGAGAATGGAAATAATCCGGGACCTGAGGCTTGGAGTGTTCGATGTGCTGGTCGGCATCAACCTTTTAAGAGAGGGCCTGGATCTGCCGGAAGTATCTTTAGTGGCTATATTGGATGCGGATAAGGAAGGATTTCTCCGAACGGAAACCTCTCTTATCCAAACCTGCGGCCGGGCTGCAAGAAATGTTTCGGGACGGGTCATTATGTATGCGGATCGAGTCAGCGTAGCTATGGCTAAAGCGATAGCAGAAACAAAGCGCAGGAGAGAGATACAGGAAGCCTACAATAAAGAGAATGGCATCGAGCCTAAAACAATAGAGAAGTCAATAAGAGCCGTCATCGAAGCTACTAAAGTTATGGAGGAGTCAGAAGAATACTATCATGGGAAAACTCCTCTTGAACTGACAAAAAAGGAACTGAATGATTATGTAAAGCTATTGGAAAAACAGATGAAACAAGCCGCGTCAGACCTTCAGTTTGAGCGGGCAGCCCAGCTGAGGGATCGTATATTCGAATACAAAGCTAAAATATTATAATAGATAAAACTGCAATCAAAAATCGGAGAAAAGAAAACAAGATGTCTGATAAAATCATTATAAAAGGTGCAAATGAACACAACCTCAAGAATTTGAGCGTAACGATACCAAGAAACAAGATGGTAGTTTTTACCGGCCTTTCCGGTTCCGGAAAATCCTCGCTGGCCTTTGATACCATTTATGCGGAGGGACAGAGACGATATATGGAAAGCCTGTCCTCCTATGCAAGGCAGTTCCTGGGACAGATGGAAAAACCCGATGTGGAATACATTGAAGGGCTTTCTCCAGCCATTTCCATAGACCAGAAGACAACCAGCAAAAACCCACGTTCAACAGTGGGTACCGTGACGGAGATCCACGACTACCTAAGGCTTATGTATGCCCGTATCGGAGTTCCCCATTGCCCGATATGCGGAAGAGAGATCAGCAGCCAGACTGTAGACCAGATCGTGGATCAGCTCATGGACTCCGGTGAGGGGACAAGGCTGGTGATCCTGGCTCCGGTCATTCGTGAACGAAAGGGAGAACACGAAAAGGTTTTGGCAAGGATCCGCAAAGAGGGGTTTGCCAGGGTCAGGGTAGATGGGGATATCAAAGAACTATATGAAGAAGAGTTCAAACTTGAGAAAACCTTCAAACATACCATTGAGATAGTAATAGATCGGGTCATTATCAAGCCCGGAGCGGAAAGCCGTCTGGCCGAATCCGTCGAGACAGCTTTGGCCCACGGCGAGGGGCTGGTCATCGCAATGAAGCAAGACGGGAATGAGATGGTGTTCAATACAAAGCTGGCATGCCCGGAACACGGTGTAAGCATGGAAGAACTTGAACCAAGGATGTTCTCCTTTAACAGCCCTTTCGGAGCATGTCCCGACTGCAGCGGGTTGGGCTTTATGGAGAAGATCGATCCCGATCTGATCATAACGCAAAAGGATTTGTCTATTCCGCAAGGCGCTTTGGCCAATGTTTTCGCTTCAATGGAAATCAGCGGTTTTTATCGACAGATGATCGATGCCCTTGCAAAAGACCATGGAGTCGATATAGGGCTGCCTTACGAAAAGCTCCCGGCAGAGTTTAAGCAAGAACTGCTTTACGGAACGGGGGACCGCAGGCTGCAATATTATTATGTGAGCAGAAACAACGGCTCCGAGTCATACCGTAACCATTCCTTTGAAGGAGTCATAAATAACCTGGAAAGAAGATACAAGGAGACAAATTCGGATTATATAAAAGAGAAGATGAGGAATTACATGAGTGTGGCGGCCTGCCCTGCATGCGGAGGCAAAAGACTGAAGGCGGAAGTTCTTGCAGTCACCGTGGGAGGAATAAATATCGCCGATTTTTCCGATATGTCGGTACGGAAAGCATTGCAGTTCATTGAAAACATGAAGCTTTCGGACAGAGATAATACCGTGGCGAGGCATATCAAAAAAGAGCTGATATCAAGACTTGGGTTTTTAGTCGATGTGGGTCTTGATTATCTGACCCTTTCCAGAGCCGCCGGGACTTTATCCGGAGGCGAATCGCAAAGGATAAGGCTGGCGACCCAAATAGGATCGGGACTGGTAGGGGTTTTATATATACTGGATGAGCCAAGCATAGGTCTGCATCAAAAGGATAATGCAAAATTGCTGAAAACTCTTAGAAACCTCACAGACATGGGCAATACGCTGATTGTTGTGGAACACGACGAGGAGACTATGTACGAGGCGGATCACATCATAGATATTGGCCCGGGAGCAGGTATACACGGAGGAGAGGTAGTGGCGGAAGGAAATGTCGAAGAGATCAAAGCCTGCAGGGAGTCAATAACAGGCAGCTATCTCAGGGGAGAAAGGCAGATCCCCGTACCAGCCGCAAGACGCTCGGGAAACGGGCAAAGCCTGAAGATCGCAGGAGCTTCGGAAAACAACCTCAAGGGCATAGATGTGACTATTCCGTTGGGACAGTTCATTTGTGTCACAGGTGTTTCAGGGTCGGGAAAAAGCAGTCTTATTAACGAGGTATTGTATAAGAATATTGCGGCATTTATGCACCACAGTAAAGAAAGACCGGGCCTGTGCAAGGAAATCAACGGGATCGAGAACATTGATAAAGTCATCAACATAGACCAGTCTCCTATCGGTCGTACACCCAGGTCAAACCCTGCCACTTACACAGGCGTCTTTACTAATATAAGAGAACTTTATGCTCAACTGCCGGAGTCAAAAGTTCGGGGTTTCGGAAAAGGGCGCTTCAGCTTCAATGTGAAGGGCGGCAGATGCGAAGCCTGCAGCGGAGACGGCATCATTCGAATTGAAATGCATTTCTTGCCCGATGTCTATGTGCCCTGCGAGGTTTGTAAAGGCAGGCGCTACAATCGGGAGACCCTTGAAGTTAAATACAGGGACAAGAATATATATGACGTATTGAATATGAATGTATCCGAAGCCTTGGAGTTCTTTAGGAATATGCCAGTTATAACGAGGCAGCTTGCTACTCTTGAAGAGGTGGGGTTAGGTTATATCAAGCTGGGGCAGCCGTCTACACAGCTTTCGGGGGGAGAGGCACAGCGGGTAAAATTGGCATCGGAGCTAGGGAAGCGCAGTACGGGAAAAACTCTGTATATACTGGATGAGCCGACAACCGGGCTTCACTTTGCCGATGTGGACAAGTTGATACAGGTCCTTCTGCGTCTGGTGGATATGGGGAATACCGTAATAGTCATCGAACATAACCTTGATGTGATAAAGACAGCTGATACCGTCATCGACCTGGGACCCGACGGCGGGGACCGGGGCGGGCAGATCATAGCTTCCTGTACGCCGGAAGAATTGACGAGGGTCAAAGATTCTTATACGGGCGAATATCTGAAAAGAGTATTGAAAATGACAAAATTATGATACAATAAATATTTAACAGGTCTGAAGACCCGGATCATGCCGGGCAAAACGCCCGATGCTTTATACAGAATGGAAGGGACGGGGAGGTCATATGATCGAGCGAATCAACATGACAATGCTCACGGATTTTTATGAGCTGACAATGGCCAACGGATATTTTGAGAAAGGTTTCGAGAAGCAAATAGCATATTTTGATATGTTTTTTCGCAGGATCCCCGACGGAGGGGGGTTTGCTATCGTAGCAGGGTTGGAACAGGTCATACATTACTTGGAGAAAATGAAATTTGATGAAGATGATCTGGACTTCCTTCGAAAAAAAGGCAGGTTCAGCGAAGGCTTTCTGCAATATCTCAGAGATTTTAAGTTTGAATGCGACTTGTGGGCGATCCCCGAAGGCACCCCCATTTTCCCCGGCGAACCGGTCCTTACAGTAAGAGGGCCTGTGATCCAGGCACAATTTATCGAAACAATACTGTTGCTTTTGATAAATCATCAGAGCCTTATAGCGACCAAGGCCAATCGCATCGTTCGTGCCGCGAAGGGGCGGGGGATAATGGAATTCGGCACAAGGAGAGCCCATGGGCCATCCAGTGCAATCTACGGAGCAAGAGCAGCATATATCGGCGGTTGCGTTGGTACCGCCTGCGCCATGGCAGATAAAGAATTTCAGATACCTGCCTTGGGCACCATGGCCCACAGCTGGGTCCAGATGTTCGATTGTGAATACGAGGCCTTCCGGGCTTTTGCGGAGCTTTATCCGGACAATTGCGTTTTGCTGGTAGACACCTATAATGTGCTTAAATCCGGTGTGCCCAACGCAATCAAAGTTTTTAAAGAGATCAGGCCTAAGGCCATAGGTATTCGTATAGACAGCGGCGATGTGACTTATTTAACAAAACGGGCGAGAGTCATGCTTGACGAAGCAGGGCTTTCAGAATGCAAAATCGTTATATCGAATTCCTTTGATGAATATTTGATCAGGGATGTGATAAATCAAGGAGCTAAAATCGATTCCTTCGGCGTCGGTGAAAGGCTGATAACTGCCAGATCCGAACCGGTATTCGGAGGGGTCTACAAAATGGTCGCCACTGAAAAGGACGGCGAAATCATTCCAAAGATCAAAATCAGCGAAAATATCGAAAAAATCACTAACCCGGGTTTTAAGACCCTGTTTCGCTTGTACGACAAGGACAGCGGCAAAGCGATTGCTGATGTGATAACCCTTGATCATGAGAATATCCCAAACGGAAGTGAGTATGAGATCTTTGATCCTCAGTTCATCTGGAAAAGAAAAACCGTCTCCAACTTTGAAGCTAAAAATCTGCGAAGGCAGATATTCGACAAGGGCAGACTGGTGTATGAGCTGCCAGCAATAGAAGAAATAAAGGAATATTGTCAAAAACAGATCCTTACTCTTTGGGATGAGATCCTTAGGTTCGAAAACCCTCATGAGTATTACGTGGACCTCTCAAAGGAATTATGGGATCTTAAAAACCGGCTTATCGAAACCCACAGCAGCAGCATTTAAGAAAATATATAAAAGAGGTGGTCAAAATGCCTAATGAGTTTACTATTATCAAAACAAAAGTTAATAAAGCGAAACCGGATCCGAATAATCTAAATTTCGGCACCGTATTTACCGATCACATGTTTCTTATGAATTACAGTAAAGATAAAGGCTGGCATGATGGCAGAGTCGTGCCTTACGGACCCATCTGCCTGGATCCGGCCGCCTCGGTGTTTCATTACGGACAGGAAATGTTCGAAGGGATGAAGGCATATCGATCCGCAGACGGAAAAACACTGCTTTTCCGCCCGGGTATGAATGATAAACGTGCCATTTCTTCCTGTGAAAGGATGTGCATCCCGCCATTGCCGGAAGGGCTGCTTACCGAAGCGGTAAAGGTTTTAGTAAAAACGGACAGAGATTGGATCCCGGATAAAGAAGGAACATCTCTTTACATCAGGCCGTATATAATTGCTACTGAGCCATTCTTAGGCGTCAGGGATTCCTATGAATATCTTTTCATTATCATCCTTTCACCTGTGGGACCTTACTATAAAGGAGGGCTTGTGCCTACAAGGATATATGTGGAGGATAAATATGTAAGGTCGGTACCGGGGGGGACGGGTTTTGTCAAGGCAGGGGGCAACTATGCAGTCGGTCTGCGATCCGAATATGAGGCACGCCAAAGTGGTTATTCCCAGGTGTTATGGCTTGACGGCACTGAACGCAAGTACGTTGAAGAAATTGGTACTTCAAATGCTTTTTTTGTCATCGATGGAGAAGTGATAACGTCGCCTCTTACCGGAAGCATTTTGCCCGGAATAACAAGAGACTCGGTTCTTTGTTTATTAAGAGAATGGGGGAATAAGGTCAGCGAGAAGAAACTGAGCATACAGCAAGTATACGATGCATATGTTCAGGGTAAATTGGAAGAAGTGTTTGCATCGGGAACAGCAGCGGTAATCTCACCGGTAGGTGAACTTTGCTGGCAGGATAAAAAAATGCTTATCAACGGCGGTAATATCGGCACCATTTCACAGAAACTCTACGATGAACTGACGGCGATTCAGCTTGGGAAAAAAGAGGATCGTTTCGGTTGGGTGGAGATGCTATAGAGCCGAATACCTTAATCCGCCCGAAGGAACAGCGATTACATACACTAAAAAACAAGCATAACAAGCTCCCTCTCCGAATAAAGTAAAATAAGATTTTGCGGAGGAGGGAGTTTTATTGTGGGCAGGATAGGATTTAAAAAAGGGATCGGGAAATTCAGTAAGAAAAAAGTAGGAATTGCAATCATTGCGGCGGCTGTGCTTGCCGGTGCGCTTTGGGGCGGATGGCATCTGTTCAGAGGGGACAGGGATGTTGATTTCTGGGTATTGGGCGAATCAGAGATACCACAGCAGATTACTGCTCAAGTGATCCCCGAATACAGGCAGCTTGAGCGTGCATTAGCCAGTGTGGTGGACGGTAAAGTTTATGTAATTGCGACCCGTGGCGAAAAGCCCACCTCCGGTTATGAGCTCGAGATAGAGAAAATGACATTGGAAGAGGAAAACGACATCAAGACTCTTGTAGTATTCGTTAAGTTTAAAGATCCTCAGCCTGGGATGTCTCTGACTCAGGCATTGACCTATCCCCTTCTTGTTGCAGAAACAGAGCTAGACGAACTTCCGGATCAGATACAGCTCAAAGTCCAGTACATAGAATAGCCGAGGAAATATTGCACGGGGCAGTCCTTATGGCCGTATTTTAAAAACGGGCCATAGGTCTGTTCCGCCTGCTTTTAAACTAATACTTTCTTTCTGAAAAAACAACACATGAGTTTTCATAGAATAAAGAGTTAAATATTGACAATAATGAATGAAAATGGTATAATGTCCTTGGAGGTGGAGTTATGTCTGCAAGAATAGATAGGTATAAAATCGGCGTATTAGGTCTTGCACCCGGTGCCGGCGCAGGCTTTATTTCTGTCTTTTTGGCCAGGGAATTAGCCGAAACGGGAGTATATCATCCTGCGGTACTGGAGACAGGAGGACACGGGCTTTATGACATACTTGCCATGGACAAGCACTTTGCCGGCAGGGAGTACTTCCGGTTCTTCGATGCGGTCACAAACGGTAAGAGCATTCGCGGCAAAACCAATGAGCTGTACGGGGTGAATTGGATATTGAGATCACCTGAAGAAAGCGGCGCTAAAACGGATCTTCTTGAAGTGATACGGATGATGAACCATGCTTCGGGAGATATGATAATATGTAAAATCTCATGCATCCGGGATGAAGATCTATGGAAGCTCCTTGCCGATATGGACAAAGT
Organism: Bacillota bacterium; assembly: GCA_022706625.1. Classification (GTDB taxonomy): domain Bacteria; phylum Bacillota; class Clostridia; order Peptostreptococcales; family Anaerovoracaceae; genus UBA1426. The sequence continues at coordinate 14,587 of JAKJCD010000008.1, forward strand.
GCTGGTGGTCATAGATCCTTTGCCTTCGAAGATGCTTGCCGGGTATAAGCTGCTTTGCAAATTGCGTACTTCAGGGCTCCCGGTCGTTTATACGGTTAACAAGATGAACGGCGGTGTGAGCCGAATGGAACTGCGTAGCTACTTAAAACTCAAAAACCTTCTTTGTTTTCCGATGCTGGATCAGGAAATTGTTTACGGGGCGGAATACAGCTGCAGGCCTGCCTACGACATGCCTTTGGTCAAATCTGTCGTCAAAAGGCCGCTTGAAGGTCTTTTACGGGAATTATTCGCCATATGGCCGCCCGGGGAATGAATGTAATATACTTGTAACACAATTTAGGTTCTCTCGAATCCTGTTTTATATTATAATAACATGTAGAAAAAGCGAGTATTTCGCATACCTGTGGAAGGATTTGGAATAAGCCCGTTTTTTAGCATGTAAAAAAAACCAAAGGAATGATCCGGTTTATGATAATATTCGAAAATGTCACAAAGATGTATGACGGTAATATTGGTATTGAAAATGTGACCGTTAAAATAGACAAGGGCGATTTCGTATTTCTTGTAGGGCCAAGCGGCGCGGGCAAATCCACATTTGTCAAGTTGATTTTAAAAGAAGTGGACGGAGACAAAGGGAGGATAAGAGTCAACGGGATGGACGTGACCGGCATATCCAACCGCCAGATACCAAGACTCCGCAGAAGTATAGGTATAGTTTTTCAGGATTTCAGGCTGCTGCCGAACAAGACTGTTGAAGAAAATGTTGCTTTCGCCATGGAAATTCTACATATCAGTTCAAGAACGATCCGGCGGAATGTGCCCCAGGTTCTGGGGCTTATGGGCATAAGCTCAAAATCCAAGAAATATCCTCACGAGCTTTCTGCCGGAGAGCAGCAGAGAGTGGCAATAGCAAGGGCGGTCATCAATAACCCCACTGTGCTGATTGCCGACGAACCCACGGGGAATTTAGACCCGGATACGGCATGGGAAATAATGCAGCTTCTGGAACAAATCAATCGCAGAGGAACAACGATACTGATGGTCACCCATGCAAAGGACATAGTGGACCGGATGGGGAAACGGGTCATCGCCATCGACAAGGGAAAAATAGTTCGTGACGACAGGGACGGCTCATACGGTTACGAAAGTGAAGAAGCATACAGCTTCCGATGCAAGCCGGGAGGTGTATTCGATAACAATGTTTATTAGAGGGATAGGAAATGCCGTAAAACTGGCATTTGTTCAAATAGTACGAAACCGGGCGATGTCTTTTGCTTCCTTGTTCTCAATTACAGCCATGCTGCTGGTGCTGGGGCTTTTCTTCATACTCATCGTCAATGTCAATATGGTGACGGAGAGTGCAAAAAAGCAATTTGATACCATCCAGATCTATCTGGCGGAAGAAACGGATCGTACCGACGCACAGCGCATGATCCAATCACTCTCAGGTACGAAGGGAGTAGCAAAGGCTTGGTATCTGTCCAAAGAAGAAGCTATGGATGAGTACAGGCAAAAGTGGGGAGACAAAAGTTATTTACTGGATGGGTTCCAGGAAAACCCGCTTCCCAATTCCATAAGAGTCAAGATTACCGACCTTGAGCTGGCCGACAGTGTCGTGGAAGCAGCAAAGAAACTTGAAGGGATCGAAGATATAAAGTATTACAGGACGGCGGTAGACAAGCTGCTTGCAGTAACGGGCTACATAAAGACCGGGGCTCTGGCAGTGATCATTTCACTGATAGCCGTGTCGGTGGTTGTTGTGGCCAATACAATAAAACTGACCGTACTTGCCAGGGCACGGGAAATCAGCATCATGAAATATGTCGGTGCAGGCAACTGGTTCATCAGAGGGCCATTTTTGGTCGAAGGGATACTTATAGGCCTTTTTTCCTCAGTGGTGTCTGTTTTGCTTGTAGGCTTGATCTATCATAAATTGGCGGAGCTTTTCGGGAATGATATCCTTTTGATTTTTTCCGTTGTAATGGTGCCGGAAAGCTTCCTCGCGGCAAATCTTCTGAGGATATTTATGGCTCTCGGAGTAAGTATCGGAGCCTTTGGGAGCATCATTTCGATGCGTAGGTTTTTAGATACATAAGAAAGGGGATCATGGCATGGGAACAAAGCATCGAATTTGCCTAAGCCTTGTGGCAGTGCTTCTGCTCTCGCTTCTCAATCTGGGGCCGAGCTTTGGCGGCAATGAACAGGACAAGCTGAACGAGCTGAACCGGCAGATCAACAAGATCCAGTCACAGCTGAAGGCAGGGAAGGCCGAGGAGAGCAAACTTGCTTTACAGATCAAAAGCCTGGACGGCCTAATAAAAGAGGCAGAAGGAGAGATCCGGGACCTTCAGAACGAAATATCGCTAACCGGCAAAAAAATTGAGGAATTGGAGGCTCAGCTTAAAGCCAAGCAGGGGGAAATTGAGAATCAGAATAATGAAATGAGCAACCGGATCCGCGCAATGTATAAAAACGGCGATGTAGGTATATTGGAGGTTTTGCTGGGCTCTGAAAGCATGACGGATTTTCTGACCAACCTAGATATGGCTCAAAAGATTTTTGATAATGATGTCGCTTTGCTGGAGCAGTTGGAAGAGCAGCACAAAACCATTGAAAAATATTGCAATCAGTTGCTAGAGCTTAAACAAAGGCTGTCGTCCAAAAAGCAGGAAGAAGCTACGAAGCAAGACCAGCTTCAGGTTAGCCGGGGGGATGTGGCCCAGCTCAAGGCAGAAGTGACAAGTGAGAATAAAGCGCTTGAAAAACAGGTGGATGCCCTGAATGAGGAAGCCAATGCCCTTATCGCGGAGATTCTGAGGCTTCAGGGGTCAGGAGACTACGTGGGAGGTGTGCTTTTGTGGCCTGCACCGTCGTCAAAAAGAGTTACTTCGGAATTCGGTTATCGTCTACATCCTATTTTAAATGTCAAAAAGCTGCACACAGGAATGGATATAGGCATCTCCTCCGGCAGCAAGGTGGTTGCCTCAAATGCGGGTAAAGTGATAAAAGCAGCTTGGAACAACAGCTATGGTTATATGGTAATGGTCGACCATGGTGGTGGGATCGTTACCCTGTATGCCCATAACAGCCAGTTGAAAGTTAAGACCGGCGATATCGTAACAAGGGGTCAGGTTATAGCTCTTTCCGGCAATACCGGTATGTCAACGGGGCCGCACCTCCACTATGAGGTCCGGGTCAACGGCGAATATAAAAACCCCAGAAATTACCTGTGAGGTCAGAGGTGTTGATATTGCGATCAGAAACAGATGCGGAGCGGGAGGCTTTGTCCTCCCACTTTCAATAATGGGCAGAATCGTTAAGGGAGCAATGATGCAGAAAGAATGGATATTTCCGGACGGACCCAATAACGGGGACATCATCGTGTCAATTTTAGAAAACAGGGGCATTACAGGGCAGGAAGCCGTGGAGGAATACCTTTCCGACAGCCCAAAACTTGCTCACGATCCCTTTTTATTGAAAAATATGAATGCGGCTGTGGATAGGATATGCATCGCTCTTACAAAAAAAGAACATATCTGCATTTACGGCGATTATGATGCGGACGGAGTTTGCGGAGTAAGCCTCATGATGGAGCTTCTGAGCAAACTGGATGCAGATTATTCCTATTATATACCCTCCCGTTTTGACGAAGGGTATGGACTGAATCGGGAGGCACTGGAAAAGATCAAGCAAAGAAATGCGGACCTGATCATTACCGTAGACTGTGGAAGTTCTTCATATGATGAGATCGAATATGCCAAAGAGCTTGGGATAGATGTAATTGTGACGGATCATCATAATTTCGCAGACAAACAGATATCATGCCTGCTGATAAACCCGAAGCAGGAGGATTGCACTTATCCGGAAAAAGAGCTTTCAGGTTGCGGCGTTGCATTCAAACTAGCCCAGGCTTTGCAGCGAACAATGCCGGAAAACCTGACAAAGGCAGATCTTTTGCGGATGCTGGATCTGGTAGCTATTGCAACGATCGGTGATATTGTCCCCTTGACGGGAGAAAACAGGACGATGGTGAAGTACGGTATTCGCATGATTAACAGCGGAAAAAGACCCGGCCTTTCTATGCTCATTAAAGATGCGGGGCTGAAAGAAAAAGAAATAAAATCAGAGCATGTAGCATATGTTATAGTGCCTCATCTAAATGCGGCAGGGCGCATGCTTTCAGCTGATATGGGAGTAAGACTGCTCAGCTCGGTAAATGAGGGCGACCTGAAAGAAGCAACCAATAATCTGCTAAAAATCAATCTCGATAGAAAGCGCATACAGGATACTGTTTTAGAAGAGGCTGTTAAACAAGCAGACAATCTTTATTCCGATGAACTCTGCATAATACTCAGCTTGCCGGATGCTCATGAAGGGATAACCGGCATCGTGGCGGGAAAGCTTAAAGATAAATATAACCGGCCGGCTATAATCATAACTCCGACCGGGGAAAACAAGCTGAAAGGCACAGGCAGAAGCATAGAAGGCCTTAACCTTTATGATATGCTCAATCAATGCCGCGATCTTTTTGACAAGTTCGGAGGACATGCGGGAGCTTGCGGCTTTACCATGGACTGCACAAACCTTCCGGCTCTCAGGGAATCTGTCCGCTCATCAGTGGAAAGCCGTTTTAGTGAGGATCCGTCAGCTTTTAGGCCCAGGCTTCGCATCGATGCGGAAACCGGAGCTTGCCGACTGAACGGGGAACTGATTTCTTACATTGAAAAGATGGAACCTTTCGGCCATAAGAACTCAAGGCCGGTTTTTATGATAAGAGGCGTTTTTTTATCGGAGCTGAATTATATGGGTGAACGGCAGCAGCATGTACGTTTTTCCGCAGACGGTATACAATGCGTTCTCTTTAACAGGGCAGACCGATTCAAAGAATCATATGAACCGGGGAAACCGATGGACCTGGCCGGATATCCGGAAATAAACCGTTGGAACGGCTGTGACAAGATACAATTTACAATAGCGGATTTTAGGGAAGGAAATGCTGCAAAACCTATAATTTTCGACAGCCGTATAGATAAAAATGCAGATGATTGATTATGCCATAATGCTGCGTAGTTATGGTATAATGTGTAAGTAAATTTAAGCAAGGAGAGGTAACTCGTTGATGATAGTATTAAAAAAGCGGAATCTGATAATCTTATTGGTCATCGCTTTTGGTGTCGGGCTTCTGCTGATGGCCGGATACGATCAGGTATACGGTATAGTGACGGACCAAATCGGAATCAGTGCCGAAGAATATGAAAACTATCAGAGGATCAAAAAGAATTACGGCCAATTAGATGGACTTCAACAGCTTATTGAGCAGAGATATTATTTGCCCGTCGATACCGAAAAACTTTACGAAGGCATTTATAAAGGCCTTTTCGCCGGAATAGGCGATCCCTATTCCTCTTATCTCACCAAGAAGGAATATGAGGATCTTATGATCAGCTTCGGGAGAGTATGAGGGGATCGGCGTTACTATCGCTCCCGATAAACAGGGATTCATCAATGTGGTGGCCCCTATCGATGATACGCCTGCTTTCAAAGCGGGAATCAAACCCGAGGATAAAATAATAGCAGTTGACGGCATGGATTATAGCGGAGATTCTATCGATGCGGCAGCAGCGGCTATGCGGGGCGAGGAAGGAACAGTGGTAAGCATAAAAATACTTCGGGGAAGTGAAACCCTGGAGCTGGATATTAAGCGTTCCAAAATTGTTCTTGAGACTGTCAAAAGCGAAATAATGGATGGAAATTTCGGATATATCCGCATCAGCTCTTTCGAAAAACATACGGCTGATGATTTTAAAAAAGCGCTGAGAAACATGGAGATAAGCGGAGCAAAAGGTCTTATTATCGATTTGAGAGATAACCCCGGCGGATTGGTGGATGTGAGCATAAAAATAGCCGACGCTCTCCTTCCCGAGGGAATAATCACCTATACGGAAGACAGGCAGGGTGAGAAGCACTATTACAAATCTGATCCAACGGCTACCGATATTCCATACGTCATCCTGATCAACGGCGGGTCCGCCAGCGCAAGTGAGATAGTAGCGGGAGCGATAAAAGACAATGGAGGCGGAAAAATCGTAGGCACTACCTCCTACGGGAAAGGAATAATACAAGAAATACTACAGTTGGATAACGGTGATGCCACGAAGCTTACGGTGATGCAGTATTTTTCGCCTGACGGGAACGTGATCCATGAAAAAGGAGTAGAGCCGGATTATAAAGTGGATCTAACTTCAGAGGACTTTACGGACGGGATACTCAAAAAAGAAAATGATAAGCAGCTGAAAAAAGCCCTGGAGCTGCTGGCGTCATCTTAACATCAAGGGGATCCAATACAGTGTTATTATTTTAATTCCTTAAGTCTTTTCAAAATAAGGCGATATCCGTCCGCACCGTATATGAGACAGCGGTTGACTCTGCTTATCGTGGCTGTACTGGCTTTTGTGGTTTCCTCGATCTCATTGTATGTTTTCTTATTATCTAAGAGGCGCGCCACCTGAAAGCGCTGGGCTATTGCCTGAAGCTCTTTGATCGTACAGATATCTTCAAAAAAGCGGTAGCATTCTTCTTCCGTCTCAAGAAGCAAGACAGCCTTAAACAAATCGTCGGTTTCCCGGTTTTTTAGCTTTGATTCATAGCTCATCGTCACTCACCGTTCCTTTATATCAGCTAGGGGCGCTTTAATGCTTTACAGCGTAATTATATTACAGTCTGTTTTTCTTTACAACATTTTTTTAAACTTAACTTCGGATTTATGCTACAATGATTTCATCGGTGAATGCGGCCGAAATATAAATTGTTTGCCGGAGTAATGCGATGCATATCTATTTATATAATAACTGTCTTATTGAAGACAGAGATGAATCAATCCGCCGGTGCTGCAGGCAATATGCGAAAGATACAGGAGCAGCTTCTTTGCTTAAATTCATAGATACAGCAGCGATTTCTCACAGGGTGGGAGGGAAACCCTTTTTCAGAGATGGGGAGCAGATCCATTTTTCACTGAGCCATTCGGGCAGTATATGGGGTTGCGCTGTAGACAGCGATCCTGTCGGCTTTGACATTGAAGATACCGCTCGGTTTGAAAAAGGCCGGAGATATAAGCAGCCGGCACAGGCAGATAGCCGGTGGCTGAAAATCGCAGAAAGGTTTTTTACCGATTCGGAGTACGAGTATGTCAAGGCTGGGGGAAAGAAGGCATTTTTTGAACTTTGGGTCCGCAAGGAAGCCTTCCTGAAATACAAAGGAGGAGGACTTTCTATGGGGCTTAAAAGCATTGAACTCGTATCAGGAGGGCATCTTATATCAGAGCTCCCCGGGGGGTGGGTCCGGGAGGTTATCATTGGCAGCGGTTTTATGGCTGCATATTGTGCTGCGGAGAAACGGGAGGTCGAAAGAATGGTCGACTATCGCAAACAGGGAGATAAAGACTAAAGACCTGAATGAAAGACCGGAAAGGATACAGAATGATAGGCCGAACAGAAAAGAATAAAGAACTTGAAGGCAAAACCGACGAGCAAAAACCGAGTAAAAGCAGGGTCACTGTATACGGAGTTGCCGTACTTTTCTCATTGATCGTGGGTTTTTCTTTTTTGGCGGTAAAGACCTCTGTGAAAACAGCCACACCACTTGAGATCCTGACCTACCGTTTTAATTTTGCCGCTATAGCCGCCTTAATACCTGTGATATTCAGATACCTCAAAATCGGCCTGGCAGGAAGATCCAAGAAAAGACTGATGCTGACTGCCGGATTTTATCTGGGCTTTATGGTTTTCCAAACCATAGGTCTGCTCTTTGCGACTTCAGTTGAAAGCGGCATCATCTTTGCTATCATTCCGATCCTTGCCAAAGTCATAGCTCACTACTATCTGGGAGAAAAGGGGGACTGGAAGCAAAATGTCTTTGTTACTTTATCCATAACAGCCGTCATCGTAATGTTTGTATTCAGTGCCCGGGATTTTGAAGGGGTCAGCGCCACAGGGCTTGTTCTTTTACTCATATCAAGCATTTCCATGGCTCTCAGTAATGTTTTTATGCGGGGAGTCCGGCGGGAATTCAGTCCATATACGATAGCCTTTGCCATTTCTCTCGGAGGATGCCTGCTCTTTAACGGAGCCACACTCGTTATAGGGACCGTATCCGGGCAACTGCAGTATCTTGCGCCTCTGGGCCATTGGGAATTCATCGTTGCGACGGCATTCCTCGGGATACCGTCTACCCTTATTTCTTCCCTCTTGATGGCATTTATGCTTGCTAATATGGAGGCTGTCAAAGCTACTATTTTCGGAAACCTGTCCACGGCTATTTCAATTGTTGCGGGGGTTATCTTCCTGAAAGAAGCTCTGTACTTATACCATATCGTTTGTACTGCTTTGATCATAGCGGGAGTTGTCGGCACCAGCCTCAGCGGCAGCCCAAAACCCCGGGTCAAAGGCAGTGAGGAGCAAAACTGCGGATCAACTCCTGATCCGGATCATAATGAGGAGGGCATAGGATGAAAGATGCCAGAGATTTGGCCCTGAAATATTTGAACACGCGGGACCGGACTGCCCATGAGATCCGAAAGCACCTCGAATCAAAAGGAGTTCCGGGAGATGAGATCTCCGGATGTTTGGAATACCTGGCAGAGAGCGGCATGATCGATGATGAGGACTACTGTGAAAGGTACATTTCATACGGAACAGAAAAAGGGCGAGGGCCTCTGCGCCTGGAAAAGGAACTACTAGATAAGGGGCTGCCCCGTGAAATGGTGAGGGCGGCACTAAACGAGCATTTCGGAGAAGGGAGCGAATACGAGGCGGCATTGGTATATCTTAAGAAGCTTATTAAGCAGCAAGGCTTTGGAGACACGGGGTTTGCGGAGTATCCGGAAGATGGGGATTTTTCACAACGTGGCAAGGATGTCGCCAGGATAGGGAGGCGGCTGGCTTCCCAGGGCTATAATGCCGCTGTGATATATGAGCTTCTGGACAAGTTGCGTGACGGAACTGCCTTCGCTGAGCAAAACTGAAGTAAGCAAAACTGAAGTTGACAGGGCGAGATAATACAAGTAAAATAAAATAATGCATACGGAGGTTTATAACAAATCCGGATGCCTGCAATCTAATATAGCAAAAGCAATGAAGGAGACAGTAGCAGGTCAGGGATCCTATAGAGAGGTGGCCACCCCCCTTTATGGCTCCGTCAATAGGGTGGTACCGCGGAGCGATTCGTCCCTGGATCCAAAATAGGAATCCGGGGATTTTATTATTAATAAGTGATAATTCCGGCGCCCGGCACTTAAAAACACTTTAAAACCAAGAAAGAGAGAATGTTCAAGATGTTTGAAAACTTATCCGGGGACCCTATCGCAGAGGTCCAAAGCAAACAGGCTGACCAATGGGACAAGGAAAGTTTGCTCGAAAAATGCGTAACTACCAGGTATGGAAAACCTTCCTTCCTGTTCTATGAAGGCCCGCCTACGGCAAACGGCAGTCCCGGCATCCATCACGTCATCGCAAGGACTCTTAAGGATTCCGTGCTGCGCCATAAGACTATGCAGGGCTATGCGGTCAAGCGAAAAGCAGGCTGGGATACCCATGGGCTCCCTGTTGAGATCGAAGTGGAAAAACAGCTTAAGATGAACGGGAAACAGGATATCGAAAAGTACGGTATAAGAGAGTTCAATCAAAAATGCCGGGAATCCGTATTCACTTACGAAAAACAATGGCGTGAAATGACAAGACGCATGGGCTATCTTATAGATATGGATGATCCTTACATCACCTTGGATAACGACTACATCGAGACCGGCTGGTGGATCCTGAAAGAGTTTTTCAAAGCAGGCTTGATCTATGAAGGGCATAAGATCCTGCCTTACTGCCCTCGATGCGGAACAGGACTTGCTTCCCACGAGGTGGCGTTGGGTTATAAAGAAGTGAAGACCAATACGATCACCGCAAAGTTCAGGCGCAAGGATAAGGATGAGTATTTTTTAGCATGGACGACAACACCATGGACCCTGGCTTCCAATGTGTCCCTGACTGTAGGCCCGGACATAGATTATATAAAAGCGGAGCAGCGTGGATCGGTCTATTATGTCAGCAAGATCCTGGCAGACATGGTTTTAGGCGCAGGAAGCTATAGGGTGCTTGAGGAGCTGAAGGGCTGCGATCTTGAATACATTGAGTATGAGCAGCTGATGCCCTTCGTAAAAGTGGATAAAAAGGCCTTCTATGTAACCTGCGGCGACTATGTTACCACGGAAGACGGCACCGGTATAGTCCACACGGCTCCGGCCTTCGGCGAAGACGACTACAATACCGGCAGGAAGTACGGGCTCCCTGTTCCAAACCCGGTGGACGAGGAGGGAAAATACACAGAGACTCCTTGGGCGGGGCGTTTTGTAATGGAAGAGGGCCTGGATGTGGACATCATTAAATGGCTTGCGGCAGAGGATAAAATATACAGCAAAGAGAAGGTGGAGCATAACTATCCTCATTGCTGGAGATGTTCCACACCGCTGCTTTATTATGCCAAACCAAGCTGGTATATTGAAATGACAAAACTTAAGGATCAGCTGGTTGAGAATAATAATAAAATAAATTGGTTTCCTGCCTTTGTAGGCGAGAAGCGATTCGGCAACTGGATCGAAAATGTCAACGACTGGGCTATTTCTCGCAATAGATACTGGGGAACTCCGATCAATATCTGGCGCTGCGACTGCGGGCATCTTGAAAGCATCGGATCAAGGGCTGAGCTGGCAGATAAAGCCATAGAAAATATAGATGAATCTATAGAGCTGCACAGGCCTGACGTTGATGAAGTCCATATAAGATGCCCGGAATGCGGAAAGACCATGAGCCGGATCCCCGAGGTCATGGACTGCTGGTTTGACAGCGGCGCCATGCCTTACGGACAGAGACATTATCCCTTTGAAAACAAAGATACCTTTGACACGGAGTTTTTCCCTGCGGATTTTATCTGTGAAGGTATAGACCAGACCAGGGGCTGGTTCTACTCACTCCTTGCCATTTCAACTTTTATAAAGGGCACCTCGCCTTATAAAAACGTTCTGGTTAATGACTTGATACTTGACAAAGAGGGGAAGAAGATGTCCAAATCCAAGGGAAATACTGTAGATCCCTTCGACCTTTTCGATAAATACGGAGCAGATGCCACAAGGTGGTATCTGCTGTACACCTCTCCGGCCTGGTCGCCTACAAAGTTTGACGAGGACGGCCTGATCGAGATAGTCAGCAAATTCTTCGGTACCTTGCGGAATGTTTACAATTTCCTTGTTTTGTATTCCAATACCGATGGGATTGATCCCAGAACTTTTTCCGTGGATTATGCAAAGCGGTCTGAACTTGATCGTTGGATACTGTCCAAGTATAACCGTTTGATCCGTGAGGTGATTGAAGAAATGGACCGCTATGACCACATGCGATCCGTGCGTAAAATCCAGGATTTCCTTGTGGAAGACTTTTCTAACTGGTACATTCGCCGTGCCAGAAGACGTTTCTGGGGTGATGAGCTTACCGATGATAAAAAGGCTGTGTATCTTACCGCTTACGAAGTACTGGTGGGAATTACCAAGCTGTCCGCTCCATTTGCGCCTTTTATCACCGATGAGATCTATACGAAGCTGACGGGAGAAGAATCCGTCCATCTGTCTTACTATCCGGAATCCAGGGCTGAATTGATTGACGACAGGGCCGAGGAGAGGATGGACCTGGTGAGGGCACTGGTCAGTCTGGGAAGAGGGGTCAGAGAAAAAGAACGAATAAAGGTACGCCAGCCTCTGTCTGAGATACTGGTGGACGGGAAATATGAAGAGCTGATCGGAGATATGGCGGATCTTATCAAAGAGGAGCTGAATGTAAAGGAAGTGGTCTTTGAAAAGGAACTGGATAAGTTCATGGACCTAAGCCTTAAACCAAATTTCAAGGCGGCGGGCCCGGCTTTAGGAGGAAAGATAAAAGCTTTCGGGGCCGCTATCGCAAAACTGGATCCGAAAGAAGCCGCTGCCGCATTGGACAAAGATGGACGAATAGAATTAGAACTGGACGGGGAAATATTTTCTGCCGAAGAGGACCTGTTCGAGGTGAGGATTAACGCAAAACCCGGTTTTGCGGTAGCAATGGGAGACAGTGTATTCGTGATCCTCGACACCACCATAACACCGGAACTGAAATCGGAAGGGATTGCCCGGGAAATGATCTCCAAGGTGCAGCAGCTTCGCAAGCAAAAGGATTTTGAGGTGACGGACAGGATCAGAATCAACTATCGGGGAGATGATATTTTTAAAAGAGCCCTGGAGGAACACAGAGATTATATTATGGGCGAAACACTGGCACAGGAGCTCAAAGAAACAGAAGATCCGCTTACAGAGTACGAT
>JAKJCD010000090.1 GCA_022706625.1 Bacillota bacterium
TGGAAGTTTTGATTTTGTAATGGTTAAACACAAAAAATTGTCATACGAGATAGAGGATTTTATAATTTTAGAAATACAATCCGATTCAACTACAGGGACAGGTGCTTTAGTAAAAAATTTAAATGATTTGTATACAAAAGGGGCTAACAATTTGGAAAGCTCTTATCCTTTTGGAATGAACACATACAACACTATTAAGCTGTCCTTTATGCAAATGCTGATAAAAGGAATGGTAGCTGAAAAGTGGGACAAAAATGTCTGTTGGGTAATGCAAGATTTTGTATTTCAAAACATGTTAAACAGATTTGATATAGCAAATAACGATTTTGATAATGAAAAACATACGCATTATTTTACTTACAATATGCTAAGGAAGCAGGATACCATCTTTTTAACATCATATTATCCTTGATTTATTTACGTTTATTTTGCGTCGTTTGCGTTTAAATGCGCCACAAAAACATCAAAAGTGCCACAAAAAGCGCCACACTCATTTTAGTGCTTCTTTATAGCATTTGACCTGTGATTCCTTTTGCAGGGCGTAATTTACAATCTCGTTATAATTTTCTGCGTTCACTCTGTCGTTGGAGGGTGTCTGAAGAACCGGCCTTGGCGGGTCAGGGCAATACACATCCGGCTTTACGTAAATCGTTTTACAGCCCATCATTAAAACGATTACTAATATCATCGAAAACCTTGTAATAGTCTTCATTTTGTCCATCACTCTGTAAGTTAAGTGCGTTTATTCGCTTTTTGAGGGTCTCTTTTTCTGCGGTTAATTGATTAACCCTGTCTGTGTGCTTTTTAATTTCCTCTTGATTCTGCTCATAAAGTTCAATTTGTTCAGCCTGACTCTTTAACTTCAACTTGTCGTAACGTATCTTATAGAATACTGCCACGCCCGAACTTACTAAAAATAATAAAATTAAAATTAAAACAAATATATTTTTAACGTTTTTCAGTATGGTTATTATTGTTCCCATTTTCTTCCTTTCCTCTTAAATCAAGATAAAATTTAAACACGGTTCCCAAAAGTGCCAGCATTGCACATAAAACAGTTGCCAAACCTGTCGATATATTTGGAGGGTCTATCCATGTCCACACCGTAAAAACAGTAATATATAAAACTACCCAAAATATTATTGCTCTGCGAAAACGCTTGTTTTTATTTAAGTCAATCATTTGTTCACCGAAGCGCATGTCCAATGCTTTGAGTAACCATTTCTTATTGCCCATCGTAACAACCATAACTGATCGTCCTGGTTCTTCCACTTTAGTTCAGGCTTGCCCGCAAGTTTCTTAAAATAATTAAAAGTTCGTTTCTGAAACTGTGCAATTCCATACGCCGGATATGGTTTGTCAAGGTCGCCCCAAACATCATGCTTACCGCCGCTTTCACACATGACAATCTGTAAAGCCTCTTTTTCTACCGCACCGTATTCACGCACACTTTCCCCGCTGTTATTGACCGTGACTAAAATAATAGCCACTATCAATATGATCACTTTCATTACAGAATACCGCTTAGCTTCTTAATCTTCTTTTTGTTATTACGATAAACAAAATAGACTATGACCAAAACACCAATCGCTCCGGTAAATAAACCAAGTAAAAAACTCATTTTCTCCTCCTATGTTATTTCGATAAAAACCTTTCCTGTTTCCATGCCTCTTTTTAAGAGGCGAAAAAACGTATTAAACACTTCGCGGCTGTTACCAATAAAATCTTCTGACTTAGTTTTACCCAACAAAATACAACCTTCCGTGTCTTTGTCTGTGTTTCCAGAATGTATTCTTACTCCTTCAAAATCCGGCACGTTAAGCAGTAATGGAAGTAGGCGCTGAAAACGGTTTGAATAATTGATAATCACTTCATATGTTCCGTAAGGTATTGCCGTATCGCCGGAAATTTTAAGGGCTGAATACCACGGCGTGATTAATCCCAAAGCCTGCCTCTGCCGGTCTTTATCTTCCAGCGTGTAACAAAAGAACTCGTTGTCAATCAGCAGGTCGCCGATTGTGGATATTTCCGTAAATATTTTTCTTTCAACGGTCAGCTTCATTTTAATGTTTGTTTTTGTTCCAATCGGCTTAATATTTTTTCCATGCGCTGCTGGAACTGGTCGCTCTTTTCCATATATGTTTTTATGTGTTGGTAATTTGTTTCTAAAACTGTGACGCGGTCACATGTTTGCTCCAGCTTGATTCGCATTTCCTTTGCGTCTACTTTAGTTTCGCTTATATTCCCGCCAATAAAAAACCCGATTAAAGCGAACACAGCGAGGATTAGAATACCGGACAGCCATTTCCATGTCGTATAATACCCGTTGTTTTCGTCATTCCCTTTCATTGTTTTTTCCCCTTCTATGCCCCAATAAATTCCAGAATGATCGTTGTAACGGCACTGTTAATCTCGTTATTGGTTATTTTGACGGTAATGTTTCCGGTGATAAGTGCCGGTTGAGTGTCTTTCGCTGGGCCTGCGGCAATCCAGGTTTTATCACTGGCATCAATGAAATCAACTCCCCTTCTGCCCAGCAGATCAACCCCATATTCATCTTCTATGACCAAATCAGTTGCGTCAGTTGGCGCGGTATCGCCCGGAATTGCTTTTACAGAATAAAGTTTCAACCCGCGCAGATCGAAATCAGACACGCCGGATAATGTATTCACAACCGTTTCCGGATAAGTTGCTGCTTCTGCGTCTGCCGTGCATGTTAATTCCACTTTAACTACCGGTGGGCTTCCCTGTCTCACACCCAGCCTTGTCAGTGTTCCGGTTATTGTTCCAGCCATAATAATTTCTCCTTTCAAATAAAAAAGCCTCCACTCCTGTTTAGGAATGAAGGCTTGATGTCCCGTTATGAACGGCTATCAGTACCTTTTTATTTCACGCTTCTTATAAAAATTATACTGTACTCTTGCTCCTTTGTAAAGTTTATTGTAGCAATGCCGCCTGTCTAGTCGTCGGTTTTTGCATCCTGATGCTCTGTCTCCGCAAAGATTCCGATGTAATCAGCGGGACTTGTGCCTCAAGGCCATTATCACGCACTTGGCGGTTATACTCCCGAACATCTTTGACCAATTCTGCATACTTTTTGCGGTCGCGGCTAGACATGACGCTCCGATATCGCTGGTATAGCTCATTACGCTTTTCGTTATATTTGGCAACCTGCCTTTTAGCTTCCCAGGTTCTTTCGGAAAGAGTCGCTTGCCGTGACGACCGGAATCCAAGGGTTTTTTCAACTGTTTCCAGCGGCGTCGGCCTCAACTGTCGTCCTGTTTCATCAAATACGGGGTAGTTTCGCCTTGTTGTAACCCCTTCTTGAGCCTCACGATACGCCCTGATTGGATTAGCAATTCCAGTCGGGAGAAATGCTTCTGCCGCTTTAGAAAACTCTTTTCGTTGTAGCGCCGCTCCGGCTTCAACCGTTGATTCAATAGCCCCGCCAATAGCCCCTGTAAAATCCATCATGCTCTTGGGAACCCCAACTCCGATAGACAAAGAACTGGAAATGTCAACGCCAGCTGCACCTGTTAATCCATGCCGACCAACCTTCTCTGCTCCTGTCCCCAGGTGCTCCCTGATTTGATCCCATACCCACTTTTCCGGGTCTTTTTCCCATCCCAGCAGACTTAAAATCGCTCCGAATAAGGCAAAAATAACATCCTTGAACGGAAGTGCCGCGCCTCCGGCAACTACTACCGGAGAAAGGAAAGCGAACAATGCACCTTTAATATTGTGCTTTTTCAGGCCAACATCATGTAGCATTTGGAGGTAGTTGTGAGCAAACTTCATATAAACATAGAGCATTTGGCCTATTTTGGCAGCCGGATTCGCCCCTTGAGCCCACATTGGAAGTGTTTCACGTCCATAGACGCCATGAGCCTTATCAGAAGCCTCTTTGGCTAATTCTCTCGCCTCTTCCATTGTCCGTCCCTGCTTGCGAGCTAGACGGTAAGCTGCTAAAATCGTTGTCCCGCGGTTAAATTTTTCGGATTGGCCGAATAGATACATCGAACCATCCATCATTGTGGACCAAACCCGTGAATGGGTTTTGGCAATAGTTCCCAGGGCATCTCTTGTGTATTGTGGATCATTCCACCCCTTTTGCTCTATCTCTTCCAAAAACGCCTGTTCTTCAGCATTCAGCTTCTTACCGGCCATGTAAGCTCCGTAATCTTTACCGGCAATGCCCAATGTCTTTAAGATTCCTATCATTGAGCCTTTACCGTCGAGGGCATATTGGTGAATAGATGTAGGCGCTGTCGTTGCCAGAGCGGTCATGTTGACCACCAGCGACCGGATATTGAATCCCAAAAACTTGAACGTGGCGATAGACTTTGCCAGGCCAATAACCCTATCGGACGCATCGAGGTTTCTTAACTGCTCCTCTATGTAATTTGTGGCTACCTTGTAGGCTTCCGGGTCTTTCACTGGGTCGATTCCACCAACTCGTTTTCCCTCAATCACCTCTCCCAGCAACTCTTCCATAGCCATGCGAGCCACTCTTGATTTGGCAACTCCGCTCGATAAATTATTAATATAATGCAAATGTCTCTTAATTGGGTCTTCGATATATCCCTTAATTACCGCACCTTCCCGTCTGTGAATCATAGTTGAACGGAAACCTCTAGCCCGGATTTCATCGGCTACATGGCGGAGAAGCTCTTCATTGAAAAGCACTAACTTGTCAGCCTGAAGGCTTCCGGTCATCTTAGTAAGAGCTTCGTCAATCAGTTTAGCCGTCGCCACAGACCGGACATCCTGATAAATTGATTCAGGTAGTCTTTCCACGCGGTCAACAGAATAGACCTTCCAGCCTTCTCTTTCCAGCTTCTTCGCAAGCCTCTGTGCCGAAAGCTCGCTTCCCCTGTGCTCGCGGTAGTATTCCCGGTTTTGCGGCAAAGGCCCATGTTCTTTATAAGCCTGAACCTTCCAGTCTCCCATTTCTCTCAAGCGTGGAGCATAATACCCTCTCCATTCCTTCATTTCGGCCAGTGCGTATTTTAGCGTTCTCTGAAGTTCGGCGATATTCGCCTCTTCACCTTTGAAGGCCGCTTCTTCCTTCAGTTTCTCGATAAGCTCATTCATCTGTTTTATCTGGATTTCAAGTGCTTTATCATAAGATTTACGATAGAGCTTCCACACTCGGATAACATCGTCGGTGCCGCCGTGTTTCCTCATGTAGTTTTCACAGTCCTTCAGGTTTTGCTCATCAGTCTTATTTTTGTTGCGCTTCCATGAGGTATCAAAGTAGTCAATAAAATCTTGTAATAGCTGATATTCGGGGGACACTTCTCCGGTAATTCGCTTGGCACGGGATAACCCTTTATTTTTTAACGCCAGGCCAGCTTCAGTAACGGTTTTTTCGGTGGCATTAATATCATCAACCGCATTCAGGTCATTAAATGTTTCATGGCGCAACTCATTTCGGTCGCGGATGAACAGCCGGACAATATTATTGATTTGGGGGTGATCGAACCATTCAGGAGATTTCAACATGGTCTCCAGCCAGGTCATAGACTTTGGATGGAGTTTATTCAAAATGGTCTGAGTAATAGCGTCTGCTTCGTCTTTAAGGTACAAATTGAGAACTTTCGGGTCGCTGCTTACGGGCGGGTTCTGTGGTGTGCGAATAGAATACTGCCCCCCAACCTCCGGGGGGAGGGATGGGTTAGGGTTTCTTATAAATGCTTTCTCATTTAAAATTACGGTTCCGACATTACCTTGTTTCTCAAAGTGTACGGCATCAAATCCGGCCGATTCGGCGGCATCAGTTGCCCGCTGTAAACCTTCGGGGTATGATTCGCTTTTTTTGAGATTGCCCAAAACCCTATCTTTACCGAATATCTTTTTAAATTCAGGCGATCCCTCATAAAGTATTTTTGCTTCAGGCTTTGCAATTATTTGTTCTATTTCGCTTCCATAATAACTTGCCTGTTTTGCAGATGAACTTACGAAAAGCCTCCCTTTTGCAAACGGAGAATCAATCCGCTCAGTCCTCCCCGGCTCTGTCCCTCTGTAAAATATTCGTTCGCCACCATCGGGCTTAGGGGTTGCTCCAGTGGTTTTTTCGCCCGGCCCCTTGTCGGAGGACACGTCACCCTCAATATCAGATTTACCTTGATACTGCAAGTCCGCCCCGTCCTGCCCATACTGCGCCGCCTTCTTCATCCCCTCGCCGTCAATGCGATCCTGGAAGTCCGAGAACTTGCCCGGCCGGTAATCCGTCAGGACCTCTTCGTAGAAGTCCCCGGGCAGCTTGCCTTCAACGCGGTCGGCCCAGGAACACGCGATCGAATCAAAGATGCTCATCACAGCCCCGGCGCGCTCCCTGGTAAGCTTGGAGTCCAGGAGGCCCTGATAAACCTTGTCCCTGTTGGCCGACTTGATAGGAGCCTGATACATGACCCGGCGCTTTTGGGCCTCGGTTGCGTACTGGCTCATACGGTCGAAAAGCTGTTGTTCTTCTTCGTCCAGGGTCTCACCCTTGGCGGCCCTGGTCAGAATGTCAGCGACCACCTTGGTCTTGTTGTCGTTGATGCGCGCCTGTTTCAAGGTGGTATACGCAAGGTGCACACCGCCGCCAACGGTATGCGTCAGGCCACCAGTCAACCCGCCCACAGCTCCGGCATAGAGTGCGTTCTTCAGCGTCCGGCCAGACGTAAGCTCATCGAACATTTCACCGGGAGTAATATCGGGGTTGAGCGCCCAGGCCATGGCCGCTTCATCCGGATATTGTTGCGCGAACTCGGTCATACCCTCGGACCCCATCGAGACGGCCAGGCCTGCAACGAACTTGCGCCAACCCGTGGCGCCCATGATGCCCTTGAGCATAAACAGGTTCCCGGCGAACTCCAGCGGTACTTGACTGGCCGCGTCCCACCTGGCCGCTTGCGCCGCGCGTTCTTCAGGAACTCCGGCCTCGATCATGGACTGATAAGCGGCGCCTTGAATATGCGCATACATCACCGGCAGGCCGAGCGCAGGGGAAACGATCATCGGCAGCATGTTGGGCAAGACGCTGTTGCCGATGCCGAAAAGCACATTCTCAATGATGTTCTTCGGCTTGTCGTATCCTGGCAACGGCTTCCACAGGTCAGAGTCCTTCGATTCGCGCACCTGTTCCTTAATCGTCCCGAAACGTATCCACTCGTTTTCCACGGCGTGAGCGTAGGCCGTAGGATCTTCAGGCGTACCGAATAGAGCGCGCTTAGAGCGCTCCAGAGCATCAGCCGCCTTCATGCCGTCATCTCGACTGGCCTGGAACATCTCATCATAGGCAGCTTTCCATGCCGTCTTCTTGTCGTATCCTGATTCAATCCTTGAGGC
>JAKJCD010000091.1:0-3813 GCA_022706625.1 Bacillota bacterium
AAATTCAATGCTTACCGGCTCTGCAAACGATTTGAACCCCTGGATATCTATTCTTTTAAAATACAACCCTTATCCCTCCAAAACAGCCTTTGCCGCATTTTGTTCGGCTTCCTTTTTTGTTTTGCCCATGCCTTCGCCTATTTTTCTTTCTCCGTCCCACAGGCTTACAAAGAAGGTTTTATCGTGATCCGGACCATCTTCCCGGTCCACATGATAATGGATACGAGCCTCCTTTTTTGCCTGCAGTAATTCTTGAAGCTCCGTTTTATAATCCCGGTAAAGCATTCCCGACAATGCCTTTTCGATAGTATCTTCAAATACAGAAAGCACAAAAGAGGAAGCCGCGTCTAACCCTCCGTCAAGATAAACGGCGGCGATAAGAGCCTCCGCAGCATCGGCTAGGACAGAAGATCGTTTCAAGACACCGCTTTGCTCCTCCCCTTTGCCTACTTGCAATGCCTCATTGATTTTCAGACGTTTCCCGCATTCGGCTAAAGATTTTTCGCATACTACCAAGGATCTGGCCCTAGATAGCTTACCCTCTTCATCATAGGGCAGCCTGTCATAGAGATACTTACTTATTATCAGATCGAATACCGCATCGCCGAGAAACTCCAGGCGTTGATTATTACCGTCCCCACCGGCAACAGGATTGACAGAACTGTGGGTCAGTGCTTTTTTCAAAAGCAGCGGGTCTTGAAACTCGTAGCCTATCATCTTTTCCAGAGATGTTCTATTCACTGATGATCACTTCCTCAAGCTCAAGTACGGAATCCTGGATGAACTGTACCACATTGTTCTCGGCAAAGGGGATTCCTTTCAATATAGTATTCTTCACTGCACTGACTCCGGAGGAGCCGTGCATTTTCACTATTGTTCCCTTGACACCAAGGATTGGGGCCCCTCCGTACTCGGAGTAATCAAATTCTTCCTTAAGCTCTTTGAATTTGCCGGACAGAAGAATAGCCCCCATTTTGGGGACAAGCCCTGCAGTGAATTTTGCTTTCAGAAGTTTAAGGATACTCCAGGCCAGCCCTTCTGTCAGTTTAAGTATAACGTTGCCGACGAAACCGTCGCAGACAATAACGTCGCAGGCTCCTTTGGGCAAATCTCTGGCTTCGATATTTCCTACGAAATTCAGATTGCTCCTTTTGAGCAATTCGTAGGCGGATTTAATAATAGTGGTTCCTTTTCCCTCTTCTGAACCCACATTGACAAGCCCCACCCTGGGGTTGTCCACACCTAATACCTTTTTCATATAAATGCTGCCCATAGTGGCATATTCTAAAAGGTTATTGGGCTTGCATTCTACATTTGCGCCGGAATCCACAAGAAGAGCTACTCCCCTTCCCGATAACATGGGGTAGGTGGCGGCAAGAGCCGGCCTGTCGATGCCCTGGATCCTTCCCAGAATAAAAAGACCGCCTGCCATGATGGCTCCGGTGTTCCCCGCAGAAATAAAGAGATCTGCCTTCCGCTCCTTAAGCATGGTGATCCCTTTCACCATGGAAGACTCGGTTTTGGTGCGTACGGCCCGTACCGGAGCATCCTCATTTGTGATAACATCGGATGCATTTATCACAGTTATCTGCTCCGGATCATATTTATATTTACTCAACTCCTTATAAATAAGAGCTTCTTCTCCTACTATTAATATTTGATGAGAGATCAAAGCCGCCGCCTCGACACATCCCTGAACGATAGCCGAAGGCGCATTATCTCCGCCCATCCCGTCTATTACGATACGCATTTTTATTCCCTCTTTCGTGTAAAGATCGATATGTACGTTTCTCAGTTTATCATAGGGGAAAATCAAATGCAATGAAAGGCTATTCTTCGATTCTGACGACGGATACCTCATAAGCAGTTCTCTTAGAGAGGCTTCCGTCATCTTCTTTTTTCTTATATTCCCGGCTCTGTATCCTGCCGTCGATATGTACTTTTGTTCCCACCGACAGGGATCCGGCATAGCCGGCATTTCTTCCCCATGCGATGCAGGGTATATAATCCGACTTATTGTACATACGGTTAACGGCAAGCATTATATCACATATCTCCCTTCCCAGCGGAGATGTCCTTCGGACCGGGGGTTTACACAGATAACCTTCCAGATATACTTTATTGACACTGCAGGCATCATCATCCATAAGAATAAATTCCCGGGCAAACCCCAGGATATTAAGCTTGTTTTTTCCGTTAGCTATTTCATTATATGTACGGATCTGCCCTGTTACCAGGGCTGCGGCACTTTCTGTCAATTCAATGTCCCATATGAGCCTTTCCGATATTATCACCGGAATGTTATCGCAGTAGCCGCTTTTACGGCGGATCGCCAATTTCATGCAATAGAATGCCTCTCCATAAGATTTATGGCTGTATTCGGGAAGTGATTCTATGATCCCGGATAATTCGATCCTGTTTGTCTCAGTACTGCTGTCCAATTTCCTTTCCCCTTTCGTTATTTTGCTATTTGCTTCCCTGTATGATCCATATGGTAATCATTCCAATAAATAAGCTGACCTACGGGAACAATCTCATATCCGGACTCAATTAATTTTTCCAGCATCTGCGGCAGGTACTCTTCCACATGAGCGGCATCGTTGTGAAAAAGTACAATGGCGCCCGGTTCAATGCCTGAAACCACCCGCGCAACAATTTCATCTGCAGAAATATCCTTCCAGTCCAAGCTGTCAACCGACCATTGGATCACCTTGTATCCCAATCCCTCGAGAGTCTCTATTACTTTATTATTGTAAGCTCCGAAAGGAGGCCGGAACAGGTTTGACTTAACTCCTGTCAGCTTTTCTATAACCGCCTCTGTAGTCTCAACCTCTTCCCTGATCTTCTCAGCAGACAGAGTCGTCATGTCTGGATGAGTGGCGGAATGGTTCTGAACCTCATGACCTCTTCTGCTAATCTCCTTCAAGTCTTCCGGATACTTTTCCGCCCAGAATGCCACCAGAAAAAACGTGGTCTTTATCCCATATTTATCAAGGATGTCTAAAACGGGGCGGGTATGGCTATTCCCCCAAGCCGCATCAAAAGAGATCGATATCTTTTTTTCCTCCGTATCTACCGAATATATCGGCAGCAGCTTTTCACGCCCCATTGCTGCAGGAATATCGATAAACCCACTAGCATAGCCTGCAAACAAAAGGACTATCACTACCGCCGTCAGCAGCAGTATATTAACAAATCCTTTTTTCACAATCCTTTTTTGGGTTTTCATACGGGCCGCCTTGCAGGGGATTCTTTCTAGCATTTTATTCACGGGCAAATCCCGGTATGCCTCCTTTCTTGCAAACCGGTTAATAGAGGTTACTAAAGCCCACTTTTTGCCTTTAATATTGTGCTGTTTATCAATATAGAATATAATAGTGAAAAAGGAGGTATGGCTATGGCTTTTCTCAAGAACTTAGGGAACAAAATCGGTGAGGTCGCTGTTGACGCAGCTGAAAAAGCTAAGGAGCTGGCAGAAATCACCAGGCTGAAAAACGAGATATCCGGTGAACAGAAAAAGATCCAACAAGCTTTCATAGATCTCGGCAAGCTATATTATGAAGACATTAAAGATGCCTCGGAAGGCCCCGGTACGGGACTCTGCGACATAATCAAAACAGCTGAAGCAACTATTGCGGAGCTGGAATCAAAGATAACATCCATCAAAACTAACTAGTATCAATGTATTAATCGAGTAGAGGGAAATTACTTCCCCCTACTCGATTTTACAATTCCAATTTCATTACTTCCGGATAGCAGGATCTGTTAAATTGCGGGCAGGAACAACAATCGAACAAATCCGAGACCGAAGAT
>JAKJCD010000091.1:3823-7045 GCA_022706625.1 Bacillota bacterium
TCCTTTGAAATCCGTGCTTTCGGAAAAAGCCGGGAGCTTTAGCTACCAGATACACTGCCTTGCCGCCTCTTTTTCTGGCCTCATCAACAGCAAGAAGAAGAAGGGTTCCCGCTATCTTCTCCTTCCTGTATTCCGGTTCGGTGGCTATGCCGTCTATTATGTACTCTCCGCCCCTCATGGCAAGCACGCAGCCGCTCAATAGATTTCCGCCTTCATCCTCAGCTTTCCAGCACTTTACCAGATCCGTGGGAAGCGGTTCATCGAAGGAAAACTCAAGGTCATGGCGGATGAACATCTCTACCAGCTTTTCATATTCGTCTGTTACGCTTATCTTATAGTTCACCAGTTTGATCCCTCCATATCTTTTCGAAGTGTGTTTATGCACAGTTTCTTTGGAATACAGGTAATATCGAGAGGAAATTCACATCCCTTTTCGCCGTCTACATCGGTGCCAATATCTATATCTGCATCCGTTTCAAGACGAAGCTTGCTTGTCCTGAAAAAGATCACATTCTTGTTCTCCGAATGATTTCCCTGCATGAAATTGAACAAGAGCCCTGGCAGTTCGGTTAACGACATCTCCCTGAAGAGAAGCACATCTAAAAGACCGTCGTCGATCCTGGCCTCCGGCGCCACCCTTTTGAATCCTCCTGCGGATTTGCCGTTCATCACCAGCATGAAATACATTTTTTCTGTTCCGGAATACTCGGCGCTTTCGATTTTGATCGGAATGGGCTGAAGCTTAGGCACTTCGCTGACGCCTTTTAGATGATAGGACATGATCCCAAGGGTATTTTTGATGTTGGGGTCTGTCTTCTGGCTCACATCGACTAAAAATCCCATGGCTGCCACATTGACAAAATACTTTCCGTTGACACAGCCCACATCGGCATAGGTATAGTTTTCTTCTGTTGCGATCCTTACCATTTCGTCAATATTATGAGGGATATCGAAATAATGGGCAAAATCGTTTGCCGTCCCTGAGGGGAAAATGGCTACAGGCAGATTTGTACCATTGTTCAGCATGGTATTGACCACCATGTTTATGGTACCGTCCCCGCCGGCGGCAATTACCTTGGACAGCCCCTCCCTTTCGGCAGTCCTGAACACTTCGTTCATTACGGCAGGTCTATCGGCACGGACTGGCATGACCAAAGTGCGTTTCTTTTGAAATTCCTCGATGATCTTGTCCAGATTTGCTTTAAAAAGTCCGTTTCCCGCCTTTGGATTATAAATCAGCAATACCTTCTTCATTTTCATTGCTAAACTGACCCCTTATCTTACCGATCAAATACAGTGAACCTGCTACAATAACGGCATCGTATTTATGTATTTCATTGCGTATATAAGCGCAGGCGCTTTCCCAATCACCTAAAGCAACGCACTCTCGTCCCATGCATTTAACGGACCGGCAGAGCTCCTCCGATTTAAGCTTTCTAGGGTTGTCCGGTTCTGCTGTGACGATATCACCCTCGATAGCGGAAAACTCTTGAACCAAACGGCCTACTTCTTTATCTGCCAGCATGCCGATAACAAGAAGCAGCTTCTTCCCGCGAAAATGATCCTTTACGACTCGGGCAAGAGCTTTGACACCGGCCTCGTTATGGGCTCCGTCTATAATCAGCAGGGGCGATTCTTTCAATATTTCAAAGCGGCCCTTATTATAAGCTTTTTTTAACCCTTTCCGTAAATTCTCCTCTTTGCATGATATTATACCCCTGTCTTCTAAAACCTCAATCACGGAAAGGGCGCAAATCGCATTTGACACCTGATGCATTCCTATCATTCCCAATTCGGCGCGGAACAAACCGGCCGGTTTATTATGGCCGGTTTTTATTTCAAAGCTGTAGCCCTTCAGAGATTTTTTTATGTTCTGCGGTTGGATTTGCGCAGCATCATATAAAAAGCTGCCCTTCTCCTTTGCTATCCTTCTTATCACGGCCGCTGCTCCCGGATCTTCAACATTGGATATTACCGGACAACCTTCCTTGATTATTCCCGCTTTTTCGGCTGCGATTTCTTCAAGGGTGCTTCCGAGAACATTCATATGATCGTAGGAAACAGAGGTAATCACAGATGCCAGCGGAGCTTTGATCATATTAGTGGAATCTCCTCTGCCGCCCAGGCCCACCTCCAAAACAAGTATATCAATGGGCTTTCGGCTGAAATAGACAAAGCCTATGGCAGTTACAAGTTCGAATTCAGTTGGAGATTCGCAACCTTCTGCAAGCATAATATCCACCGCATTAAAGACCGCCGAAGCACAGTCTGCCAAGTCTTCCCTGGAAATCTCTATGCCGTCCAGCTCTATGCGTTCAGTAAATCTCTCAAGATAGGGCGAGGTATAAAGCCCCGCCCTGTAACCGTTTTCTTTCAGCATTGAGGCCAAAAACCTGCAAACAGAGCCCTTGCCGTTGGTACCCGCGACATGGATCACCTTCATATCATCCTGTGGGTTCCCGAGGATATCCATAAGCACAGCCATTCTTTCAAGCCCCAGCCTGCTTCCGAACTTTTGGAAACCGTGTATACGGTTTATTGTCTCTTCGTAGTTCATTGGATAACCCTATAGTTTTTTTGAAACGACGGCAAGGCGTTCTTCAATCTTTGCGAGCATTGCTTCGGATTTGGCTAATTTGTCACGCTCTGCATCCACAACGACCTTCGGCGCTTTTTCCGTAAACCCCGCAGTTTCCAACTTTGCGAAGATCCTTTTCCTTTCCTCAAAGAGTCTGGTCTTCTCCTTTTCCAGCCTTTGGAATTCTGCCTTGTAATCCAGCAAATCATCTAAGGGGATAAATATTTCCGCTCCGTACACCACGGCGGACATCACTTCCTCCGGAATGTCTATCCTATCCTTGATCAGGCATACCTCTGACAGATTCGCCAGGTTTTTCAAGTGCTCCTCACCGGCTTTGACTGCCTGCAGTGTTTCTCCCGTTGAAAGGATCACCGCACGCAGCTTCCTTGACGGGACAGCTTCCGCTTCTGCCCGGATGTTTCTGATGCTTCGTATTATTTCCATGGCAAGCTCTATTCTCCGGCCTTCTGCGGAAAAATCCAAAGCCTCGTCGCAAACCGGCCATGGCGCAATAATCAGCATACCTTCGTTACCCGGCAAAAAGCTCCATATTTCCTCAGTGATAAATGGCATGAAAGGATGAAGCAGGGACAGCATATCCTTTAGGACCTTTACCAAAACAAATCTCACTGTCTGTTTAT
>JAKJCD010000091.1:7055-7319 GCA_022706625.1 Bacillota bacterium
CTCCGCCGTAAAGCCGTGGTTTCACCAGCTCGATATACCAGTCACAATATTCGTTCCATATCAGCTCTTGGACTTTCTGGCCAGCCATAGCCAGATCGTATTTCTCCATATTCTCAGTAATCTCTGAAACGGCCTCATTGACTTTTTTCAGGATCCACTTATCCTCGTCTTTGAGCCGCAAATATTCAAGAACATTCTCTCCGCCGGCCATAGGTTTGAAATTGCCCTCTTCGTCCAGAAGATTCATAATAACGAAACGGGAAG
>JAKJCD010000092.1:0-6964 GCA_022706625.1 Bacillota bacterium
GCTCGCTTTTTATCCGCCATATCCATATAGCGGGCCCGTATGTCCATCTCTATCTGAACCGGTGCGTCTTGAGCGGCCTTTCTTGCCAACAGAGTAGCTGTCTCCTGATTCAGGTAGGTGGAGGAACTGCTTGGGTATCGATATTTCAGGCTGGTAAGCAGTATCTCCTGAATTTCCGCTCCAAAAGCAGCGCCTTTTATCTCATTACGATTTTTGACTGCACTTTCGATAAACCCGGTCAAGCTTCCTTTCGGCTCCTCCGCCATTTTAAGTCCGTCAGTCAGGACTACATTCTGCATCAGATCATAGCCCAAAAGCAGGTTGAAATTCATTCTGGCGTTTTTCAGCGCCGTTTCAGCGGCAGCTGCCTGGTCTTCCGCTGACAGTACTTGCGTTTCTGCCGTTAGTGTATCGATCCTTGCCACCATCCCAAGTTTGTATTTTTTCATGGTGTTATCATAAATCGCTTTTTGATTCTGCAGGTTGTCCTTTGAGATCTTGAGGTTTTCCTGAGCCTGGAGAACTCCGTAATAAACCTGAACCGTCATAGCTTCGATCTCATTGAGCTCCGCCTGATAATTCGATGCCACCTGTTCCTTTGCAAAGTCGCGCCGCATTCTCATAATCTTCTCGTTTGTCTCCGTCATCCCGCTTTCTTCGGCAGCCGATGATACCGAAATCGAAGCTCCTTTTATTGCATTTAAAAAATCGGAGATACTTTTAGCGCTCTCTTTATATCCTCTTGCAACAGCTTCATCCGCCGCTTTGTTCAATTCGGCGGCTTCCGCCCGGCTTCCCGTTGTCTGCATAATCTCCACTGCCTTGACGAGAGAAAGATCGATGGGGTCCCCTACGAAGTTCATATCAGGCACTATAGCCCTTTCTCCGCTGAAAGATGCGGCTCCTGCGCCCAGGAGCACTAAAGCTGCCAGTGCTGTCAGCAAAATGCGTCTTTTCATCATTTTATCCTCCGATTATCAAAAGGTTTATATTTTTATCCTCGCAAATATCTCCTTCAGAGCCTCATCTTTTTCCGGCTGCTCGAAGGATAATGAGCGATAAGCATCTTCAATAAAAGCCAGTCCTGCTTCAGTAAGGGCTGCAACGAATCTTTTGCTTATCTTATTACGTTTAAAGGAAACCAGGTCTTTTTCCTGCAAAAACAATAGCTGATGGTAGATTTCGCTATAGTAGCCTCCATTTATCTGGGCTGCATAAAACCTTATCTCCTTCCCCGCTTGCATGCCGGAAAGGTTGTAAAGCGTTCTGAGTATCTCAAAGCGGGTATTGATCGGGTTTTCTAAAACCGGCACTGCTGCTTCCTCCGTAAAGATGCGTTATTAGTATTATCAATGTATACAAATTATAACACCCCGGATGTTTATATGCTATACTTTTTATAAATAAAACCGACAGGAGGCGTGTCATGTTTGAAAAAATGCAAGCGAAAGGCTGGCGCAACGGCGTGTATCTCACCACAGCGATGAACTCCCTTGAGGCGGACATTCTGGAATCAAAGCTCAGAGGGGAAGGCATCCCCGTTATAAAAAGGTATAAGGGCGCCGGCAACGCCATGGAGATCATAATGGGAAGCAGCTATAGCTATCCCATTGAGCTGTATGTCCCCGAGGAAACGTTGGAAGACGCCCGTAATATCATTGTAGCGATACCCCTGCTTTCTGAGGATCCTGATGAGGATGATCCTCAATAGCATTTTCGCTGTCAGTCTAAAGACTCCAAAGTCTGATTCAGATAACCGCTTATATATTGGTACTCGCCCGAATCGCCCGTTTTCACATCCCGACCGCCTTCCTTGGGTCTGTACAATATACTGATTTCATAAGCGGTATTAAGATCTATGCTGTTTGTGTGATAGCTCTGCAGGATCTTGTCAATCTTCTCCTTATCTGTAATCTGCACAATAGGAGGTCTTGAACTTTCAGCTATGTCTGCGGTCTCCGTTGAAAAAACCTCCTTCCTGTACTCATGGCCGCTTTTTGTGCCTCTTGGAACATAGATATCTATCCTTTCCACCATGTCCGCCGTCAAATCGAAGGAATAACCGTGGGCTTTCAGCCAGTTTATTGTTTTCCTTGCACTTTGCGGTACTCTGATGTTAATATATCCTTCTCCGGCACGATCCGGCTCTTCCTCTTCAGAATAAGTGTATTGTATTTCTATATTGGTATAGTTTGGCCTGAGGCTGATAATATCTTCGTATTTCATTTCCACAAAATCTTCTTCCAGACAAGAGATCAGTTCTTTCAGAAGCCGGGGGTCGGTTATTGATTTTTCGCCCTCCTTTTCGGAAGCGGGGATCTCCGAGTATATATTTGCTCTCTTATATGGCCCGGTCTTAAAAATGTAAAAGGAGTTTTTATTCTTATATTCAGCCGATTCAAAAATTTGTTTCATGTAGGGGCTCTCAGCCAAGAACATATAGTCGATATCGTAGCGGCGGCTCATATCAAATATGCCTTTGGTATCATACCGGATCTGCAGGCTCGATACGTATAGATTGTCCCGGGGAGTATCGAGACGTGCTTTGTTGTCGATGATACTGCGGTGCAATGCTTTAACAGCCTCAATATTTTCGGGAGAGGACAGCATCGGTTCCTTATCGTCTCCGTGGCTTCTCCACAGCATGACAGAGTTGAAATATGTGTTGCAGCCGGTGCTGTTAATGCTTCCGGTTTTTGGCACCCTGCTTTCAAAACCTGTAATATCCAGATTCAACCCTGCCAGAAAAACAATAGCAATGAGCGCATAGACAGCAAAGCTTTTCAACCCCTCTTTATTGAAAACCCGTGCAGTTTTCATGACTATCATCTGTCCGATTATGAAGAAAATCACCGTGCCTGCAGCAAATCCCGCATAAAGATATATCCTTTCCTCACCCAGTTCCTGGAAATAAAACCCTAACATCGTCATTCCAAGAAAAGCTATTATATAGCAGATGACAGGCTTCATGAATCCGAAGGCAAGAGAGTCCGATGCCCTTTCAAGCTTCCTTTTGTTGTAAAGGACTGCGGAGATAACAAGCATTGCAAAAATCGTCCCGATGTAATATAACACCTCATAAGTGCTGAAATAGCCTCTGCCGTTGATTATCGCCGTATAAGGTGATATCGAAAGGCAGATATCCATCCAGTTCCCCGAAAGATCAAAACCGAAAAGGTACAATTGGAAATAAACATTGAATACCGCATAGAGCAAAGGTATCAGGAAGATAAAGAAATATGAGGTCATAAGGTGCATCAGGTTGTTGCCCGTCACGATGGCGGCAAATACCGCCACACTGAACAGTACAAATACGATCAATAGAGATGTCCCCAGCCAATTCAGTACTTCTGCCCGGGCGAATACATTTTCAGGTGAGATCGTAAGGCTTTCGCCGTAGCCCCACTGCCTGTAAGTCGGTTTGCTCAAGAGGAGCAGTATTATTCCATTAAGTACCACAGGCGCAGATATTAGAATGAGCCCGGTAATGAAGTTGCTGTTGAACAACTTTGCTCTTGTAAAGGGCATCGAGTGCATTACTGCTACGGAGCTCACATTCTGGAGATAGCGATATAGTATGACAGCGGTAATAACGGGCACAAAAAGGTGGGCGCCCATAAAAAAGGGTTGCATGTTATGAAGCGACATCTGGATATAAGAGGCCATGAACCCCAGATTCTTGTACGACATAAGGATCGGAAAAACCCCCGAAAGAAAATACACCAGAAAAGCAAGGACCGGAACTGCCCAGAACCTGCGCAAATTCTCCTTGATCAAAGGGGCTGAAATGCTAAAATATGATGCCTTCGATCTCACTGTCCCCACCTCCCAACTCATAAATAAATATTTCCTCAAGCGATAACGGAAGCAAATCGAAAATCACCGGATGGTTTTTTGCGATCACTTCTTCCACTATTTCTTTACGATTGCGTACAATAAGAAGATCTACCGTTCCTCTGCTTTCTTTGTGCAGAACATTTAGCCCTTCATATGGATTCTGGCTTTGTTCCCTGAATGCTACCTGTATCTTGTGGATATCGGATTTCAGTCCGTCCAGATCCCTTTCTATCATCATTTTACCTTTGCTTAGGATCCCTATTGAATCACATATTCCTTCCATCTCTCTCAGATTGTGTGACGAAACCAAAACGGTCATTTCACGCTCTGCCACATCCTCTACCACGTATTTCCAAACCAGCTTTCTGATGATCGGATCAAGACCGTCGATAGGCTCATCTAATATCAAATAATCCGGCATCGACGACATAGTAAGTATAAAAGCCGCCTGTTTCTGCATGCCTTTTGAAAACTTGGAAAGCTTTCGTTTTTCGCTTAGCTCAAACCGCTTTGCCATTTGGGCATAGCGTTCCTCATTCCAGCCGGGGTATATCGATCTGTAAAATCTGGCTGATTCCTTCAAATTATAAGAAGCGAAGAAATATAGATCATCCGGGATGTATCCCGTCCTCCGCTTGATTTCAAGATTCTCATAGACAGAGGCATCCTCTATGGTTATGCTTCCGCCATCCTGTTTCAAAATCCCCGTGACATGCTTGATCAGAGTCGTCTTGCCTGCTCCGTTTGTGCCTACCAGGCCGTAAATAGAACCCTTTCTGACGTTAAGATCCAAACTTTGCAGGGCACGAAACCCATCAAAGCTTTTGTCCACATTCTGTACTTTTATCATCTCAAATCACCTCTTTCCCCGAGCAATTCATTTAACAACACCGAGATCCGTTCCTGCGTCATTCCGAGGAATTTCAATTCCCGAATCCCCCGCCTAAGTTCCTCTGTGACCTCAGACACCCGTTTTGCATCCACTTCCTTCTCTGCCGCTGCAGATACGAAGGTCCCGAGGCCCGCGACAGTGTACACAAAGCCTTGATATTCAAGTTCACGGTACGCCTTTTGGATCGTATTGGGGTTGACGGTCAAAACTTTTGAAAGCTCGCGAACGGAGGGAAGCTTCGACTCAGCCGGCAGTACATCGGCTAAGATCAGCTCTTTGATGTTGTCAACGATTTGTTCGTAGATGGATGTTCTACTCTTCAAATCCAATTGAAACATGTTAAAACCCCTTTCTCTGTCCGCCTTCATACCAACCGGGCAGAAGGACGGCCATGGCAGTTTCGTTTACAGTGCATAGACTATGCATTTGAAACCTGCCTTATCCAGTTCTAAGTGTACTATATGGCATAGTTCACCGTCAACACTTTTATAATAGCTTTTATAAAAAAACCGCAATTTATGCGGTTGAAAATGCAGCTCCTTCATCCTGAGCGAGGCGAAGAGTCGGTTTTGCTTTCAGTTCGATAAAACTGGAATCAGTATCAATAAGCCTTGCTTTCTATCTCATGCTTCATTTTCGCTATTAAAACCTCAACCGACATCTCCCCCAGTTCTCCTTCTTTGCTGGAGCGTACAGAAACAGTGCCCGCTGCCTCTTCCCTCTCGCCTATTATTAACAGGTAAGGATCTCTCTGGTTTCTGGCTTCTCTGATCTTATAGCCGATCTTCTCGTTCCTTCCGTCCATCTGGGCTCTCAGCCCCTCCTCTGTCAGGCGCTTCTCAAGAGAGCAGGCATAATCATTGAACTTCTCTGTTACAGTCAGAAATTTAGCATGGACGGGAGCTAACCACAGCGGAAATTTGCCTGCAAAATGCTCTGTTAATATGCCGATGAATCTTTCTATGCTCCCGAAGATTACCCGGTGAATCATCACGGGCCGATGCTTTTCGCCGTCGCTTCCCACATAGGTAAGATCAAAGCGTTGGGGCATCTGAAAATCCAATTGCACGGTACCGCACTGCCAGGTCCGCCCTATGGAGTCCTCCAGATGAAAATCTATTTTAGGTCCGTAAAAAGCACCGTCGCCTTCGTTTATGAGAAAATGCATATCTTTCTCCTCCAATGCTTCTCTCAGGGCATCGGTAGCCGCATCCCACTCTTCCTTGCTCCCCATGGAGTTTTCCGGCCTTGTAGACAGCTCCACATGATATTTAAAGCCAAAAAGTTTATAAACATAGTCAATAAAATCGATGACTCCGACTATTTCCTCTTTCATCTGCTCCGGCAGCATGAAAATATGAGCGTCATCCTGAGTGAAAGTTCTGACCCTCATCAAGCCGTGAAGAGCTCCGGAAAGTTCGTGGCGGTGAACCTGCCCCAATTCACCCATTCGCATGGGGAAATCCCGATAGCTGTACATTTTCCTCCTGTAAGCCAGCATTGCTCCGGGACAGTTCATCGGTTTTATAGCATAATTCCCATCATCGATCTTGGTAAAATACATATTGTTCTTATAATGATCCCAGTGCCCCGATGTATGCCAGAGTTCTTCCGACAGGATCAGAGGCGTCTTTATCTCCTCATACCCTCTTTCGCTGTGCGCCTTTCGCCAGAAGGTTTCCAACTCGTTCCGGATCACCATGCCTTTGGGAAAGAAGAACGGGAACCCCGGGCCTTCTTCCATGATCGTAAACAGATCCATTTCTTTGCCGATCTTCCGGTGGTCCCTCTTCTTTGCTTCCTCCAGCATATTCAAGTATTCATCCAGCATTTCCTGCTTTGGGAAGGATGTACCGTAAATCCGCTGAAGCATCTTGTTTTTTTCACTGCCCCTCCAATAAGCCCCCGCAACGCTGGTAAGTTTGAGGGCATTGACAGCCCCGGTGGAGCCTTTGTGCGGTCCGGCGCAAAGATCGGTAAAATCGCCCTGCTTATAAAAGGAGATAACCGCATCTTCCGGAAGGTCATTTATAAGCTCTACCTTGTAGGGTTCGTCTCTTTCCTCCATGAATCTAACAGCCGAATCTCTTTGAAGCTCAAATCTTTCAAGGGGAATATTCTGCTTTATGATTCTTTTCATCTCTTTTTCGATAGCTGAAAGATCTTCTTCCGTAAAGCGGTGCTCGAGATCAAAGTCATAATAATATCCGTAATCGATCGACGGTCCTATACCCA
>JAKJCD010000092.1:6974-7276 GCA_022706625.1 Bacillota bacterium
GCTTTGCTTCCGGGAACAAATGCTTAACCGCCTGAGCGAGTATATGTGAGCTGGTATGCCTGAAAGTCCTGCTTTCTGGATCGGCTTCAAATTTTTTATATTCCTGAGATTTTTCCTGTACATTTTGTTGATCCATCGGTTCTGCCTCCTGTTTTTATCTAAATTAAAAAACCCCGAGCAATTGCAAACACAAATGCTTGGGGCATATTCTGCGGTTCCACCCAAACTGATCCTTCATTTACATAACGGCAGAGCGTTGATCTGCCGGCGACCCTCATCGGGTGCTGCTCCGAGGTGGTATC
>JAKJCD010000093.1 GCA_022706625.1 Bacillota bacterium
GGTCCGATGACTGACGAGGAAGGTATTAAAGAAGTCTTTTGGGATTTAGACGCGATGCAAATACACAGCAAAAAAGCTTTTTTGAAAGAGGTTTTAGTCGACCCGGAGGCAACAGTGCAGGAAATCGAAGAAGGCGCCGGTTTGCAAGAAAATGATTTCGGCGGAGTCTTAGCTGCTGCGGTGCCGGTGAATGCTGCGGCACCGGTGGATGAAGCGGCGCCGGCGATGGAACAGGATGCGATACCGGTCAAAGCCGCTCTTAGCGAATCGAGGCAAGGCCCGTTAAAAGTTGTAGCGCAGGAGCTGCCAGAGACAGGACCGGCTATTGCAGACGAAGGAAAGGCCGAGACGGTCAAAGCGGAAAAGCATCATGGAGAGCAGATCGAACAGGGCAGAGGCATTGACGGCGTGAAAGCCGCAACCGGGCCTGAAACCGGGGCAAAGCTCGATGCTGCAGTAAAAGCATGGACTGTCGAGAAATTTGAGGAGCCGGAAAAAACAGATAACAGACCAGCGATAAAGCCGGCGATAAAGGCGGAGAACAACAAAACGAAGCCTGAAGAACTGCCCGCTCAGCCGGCAATGACGGTCACGGATGCGAAAGCTCCCGGCGACTTTGCGAAGGCGGGGGAAAAGGTCGAGGCTTATGACCAGGTGGGACGCGAGATACTGCACACGCTCCGGCAGAAAGGGCCCATGCAGTTTGCGATGCAGCTGGAACCGAAGCATTTGGGGAAGATCGATATCAAGCTGAAACTAAACGAAGGAAAGCTGACCATCGACATCATGGCTTTCAACTCAAAAACTCAGGCTATTTTAGCCGGTCAGGTGGACAAGCTTGTGATGAGCATGGGACTAAGGAACGTCGTGGTAGAAAACGTGCATGTGACTGAGCAGACGGATTTTCAAAATGAAGTAAAGCAGGGACAAGCCTTTTCGCAAAGGGGAGAAATGGATTTTTCCCGGGGCAGACAGCAGGAGCATCTCTCGCAGCAGTGGAGCAGCCGAAACGGCTCGCTCGGCAGCAAGGTTACGGCTTATCAAAGCATTGAAACAAGCCTTGAAGGAAGCATAGTGCAAAACGCGATGCCAAAGAACGGTTTTTCAAGGATGGACTACATTATTTAGAAGGGAGTGAAACAAATATGGCAATAGACGGGATCTCATCATATCAGCAGACAACCGGTATAACGGAAGCAAAGAGCAAGGCCGGCAACGGGCTTTCTATGGACGATTTTTTCAAGCTCCTGGTGGCTCAAATCTCTAACCAGGACATGTTCAACACTGTGGATGACACCCAGTTCATTGCACAGATGGCGCAGTTCTCCATGGTCCAGGCCCTGAGCGAGTTAAGTCAGGCATCGGCAACGGCTTACAGCGTGAGCCTTATCGGCAAGGAAGCCACAGTGGCTTCGATAGGTGCAGACGGGAATATGCAGACCTGCACAGGCATCGTCGACAGTGTCACCCTGTACAACGGCAGCCCGAAGATAACAATCGACGGACAGCAGTATGAGCTGAACAGTGTAATGGAAGTAAAAGAACCCAATATCATCGTTCCGCAGAACAATTTGGGTCAGGACGAAAAAAACGGTAATGAAGCAGTACTGCCGGATGGGGGAGAGGTAGATAGCGATGGTTGATAAAATTTACGGCGGAAGCTACAATCTTACGGATGCGATAATCAAACAATCCGAGAATATCAAATCCGCAGAAAGCACAGCCGTCGGAAATAAAAAACAGAATCAGGGGCCGACATTCCGGGAGATTTTCAATCAGCAGGTATCCTTTTCAAAACATGCCAACCGAAGGACCGAAGAACGGAGCATAGAAATCAGCCCAACAGATCTTACAAGGCTCGGGGCCGCTTGCAGCAAGGCAGAAGAGAAAGGGATAAAAGATGCCCTAATCGTGATGAACGACTCCGCTTTTATTGTCAATGCCAGGAATAAAGTGGTCATAACGGTGATCGATAAAAGCGAAATGAAAGACAACGTATTCTCTAATATTGACGGTGCCATATTTATTTAGCCGGACCTTGACAGGAGGCTAAGGGTCCTGAACGACAGAAGGACCTGCGAGGGGCACAGAAAGGATTGTGAAATGTTAGGATCAATGTATTCTGCAGTTTCTGGACTGGCAGCGCACCAGACCAAGATGAATGTCATAGGCAACAACATTGCCAACGTCAACACATACGGATTTAAATCCAGCCGGGTGACT
The DNA here is from genome assembly GCA_022706625.1 of Bacillota bacterium. Taxonomy (GTDB): domain Bacteria; phylum Bacillota; class Clostridia; order Peptostreptococcales; family Anaerovoracaceae; genus UBA1426. The sequence goes on from JAKJCD010000093.1 coordinate 2,224, forward strand.
TTTTCCGATGTATTTTACCAGACGATGAACGGAGCCTCCGGACCCACCACAAATTCCGGCGGCACGAATCCCACTCAGCTGGGCTACGGAGCTAAGGTGAAATCCATCGATGTCATCAATACGAGAGCCGGCAGCGCAACCACAGACCGGCCTTTGGATGTCTACATAAACGGCGAGGGTTATCTTCCCGTAAAGGACAGCAACGGCATCATCAAATATACCAGGGTCGGCGTCCTGGGATTTGATGTGGCAGGCAATTTAGTGGACAGCTCGGGGAATATGGTGCTGGGTATTCCGCTTGACCCGAACACAAAGATGGCAAGGCTTGGCTCAAACGGTACGGTGTCCGCACGTGACCTGGCTCCCATAAAGGTCACACCGGAGGATTTGGACAAGTTCACGGGGATCACCATCGGCAATAACGGTGAGCTTACTGCTATCAAGGAGGGGGATCCCATTGTGGTGCCGGCAGCCAATACAGGCTGGCTGGAAAATACCGGCATATCAACATCGTCCGTTTACCGCGGGGATGTCACCATGACGGTCACAAGGAGCAATGATGTGAGCTTTTTGCCGACAGTGTATCCGGGGGCTGCCGATCCCGCAATACCTATAGCAGCGGGAGCCAATCCGGTAAGCGCCAATGCCAATGTAAACGGCTCGTTGAGAGTCAGCTTTGACGGAACAGACTATACTTTAAGTTTTACACGAAAGAACGAAACAAACGTCAATACCGTAACGGGTGTCTTTGATGCTCTTACTGACACAGTGACTTTTACTGTTGATTCGACTGATGTGAATCCCGCAGCCGTGACGATCCCGGTAGGAGCCGATAATACCACGCAGGTGGTAGTACCGGCAGACGGGACTCCGCTGACCATCGGAAATGCCGTGGCATCAAGCATGACCATCGTTGCAAAGACATTCGACAAATCGGGGGCAGAAGTCAACTTGGCAGCTACCTGGACCCCGGGAGCTGCCGATAATACGAGTATCAAGTTGGGCGATATGGACCTTAAAATCGATCCCGCCAGATTCGGTTCTCTTTCATCGGGGGCGCTCGATAATACTATCATAGGTACTGTAGGTCCCGGAGCGGGGGTGCCGACCAAAATCGCCAATATCGCTGTGGTGAAGTTTACAAATAACGACGGTCTCTCTCAAAGCGGCGAAGGCTATTTTGTGGAAACCGGAAACTCGGGGCTGCCGGTGGGCACCATCCCCGGCAGCGGAGGAACGGGAACATTAAGGGCCGGTGCTTTGGAAATGTCCAACGTAGACCTGGCGAGAGAGTTTACTGAAATGATCATCGCACAGAGGGGATTCCAGGCAAACACCAGAATGATCACCGTATCCGATGAAATGCTCACTGAACTGGTCAACATGAAGAGGTAACAGCATAAGGCTGCCGCGTTCGGATCGGGAAGCATCTCCGGTCTGAATGCGGCAGACAGGTCTGAAGCAAGGAGGTTCGTTTACTGTGATTACGCTGACAAAACTAAATAAGGCAAGCGATGAAACATATATACTCAACAGCGATTTGATCGAAACCATCGAAGAAAGACCTGATACCATCATAAGACTGGTAAACGGGAAGCACTTCGTAGTGGCGGAGAGCGCCGAGGAGGTCGTTGCAAGGATAACAGCTTATAAAAGAAGTATTTACAACATAGGTAAACCAAAAAAATAGGGAGCTTAGAGCTACAGGGAGTATCATATGGTTGAGTTTAGCACGATATTAGGTTACATAGCGGTGGTTGGAGCCATAGTATTCGGGATATCCTACGGCGACAACGGATTTGATTTTACTATGCTGCAGAATTTTTTCAGCATGTCCAGCATTTTCATCACCGTAGGGGGCACAATATTCGCTTTGCTGGCATCCTTCCCCTTTGAATCCTTTAAACGCATTCCTTCACATTTAAAAACTGTGCTGAAAAAGGACGGTAAAGACCCCTACGAATACATAGAAATCATTACGGATCTGTCAAAAGAAGCGAGAAAACGAGGTCTTCTGGCACTGGAGGACAGGGCCTTATCCTTTAAAGACGAATTTCTTAAAGAAAGCGTATTGCTCATCGTAGATGCCATCGAACCGGACAAGCTCAAGATCTGGTTCGGACAGAAGCTGGACAACATCAGACGGCGAAACGATGCGGAACGCAGCCTCTACGACAGGGGAGCAACCTTTGGCCCCGCCTTCGGGATGATCGGTACTCTTATTGGCCTTGTCAACATGTTAAAGTCGTTGAATCTGGAAGACGGGCCGGAACTTCTGGGTCTGAATATGTCTGTTGCACTCATAACAACTTTTTACGGATCTTTATTGGCTAACTGCTTTTTTATACCAATGTCAAACAAGCTGGAAATAGCTCAGGAAAAGGAGATGCTTTTCAAAGAGATGATAGTGGAAGGCGTCATTTCTATCAAGGAAGGGGAGAACCCGAAATACATCCAAGAAAAACTGTTAAACTTTTTAGAGGAGCGGGAGCTCAAGAATAGAAAGGAAAGGCCAGAGCGCAGGAGCAGAAGATTCAGGATAGGCTTTAGAAACAAAGCCGACGAAACCGACGAAATACTATGATATTGCCTCGAGGACTGACATGGAAAGAAGAGCGGAAAGAAAAAAAGTAAATATAGAAAACTGGCTCAATACATATGCGGACATGATTACTTTGATCCTGGTGTTTTTTATTTTGCTTTTTTCTATTTCCTCCGTTGATCAGGAAAAATATAAGCTGCTTGTCAAAGCGTTTACGGCGGATCCCAATACACTTGAACAGCTCATGCAGGACGAAGCTATGATGTCAGACGGAGATCTTTCCTCGGATTTCACTGAAGGCGAGGACGTCGGTCTTGATGATATCGACGATTTGGATGCTCTTTATTGGTATTTGCGCAATTATGTAAAAGAGAATAATCTTGGGGCATCGGTACAGGTGGAAAGAAGCGAAAATATTGTTTTTGTAAAATTCATGTCCACCCTGTTCTTTGAACCAAACAAATCAGTTTTGAAACCCGGTGGCAAGGGAATCCTCAACTGGGTGGGTGAGGCGCTGGCAAGGGTCGAACCGATGGTTAAGTTTATACGCATCGACGGGCATACGGCAGAGGCAAGCCCGGGCAACGATACGGTAAACAACAGAGATCTTTCAACGGAAAGAGCTAATGAAGTGTTGAAATATCTGGAATCGAACTATGTCAAAGACCCTTATAAGCTATATGCAGCCGGATTCGGCTTACACAGGCCTGTAGCGCCAAACGATTCGGAAGAAAATCGTGCAAAGAACAGGCGGGTGGAGATCCTGGTCGGCAAGAACGATCCCCTGCAGGAAGAATTGGACAAGATCTATAAAGAGAGCGATTAGGAGAAGAAGTAATGGCGGAGATCCTATCACAGAGCCAGATCGACATGCTCCTAAGCAGTCTGGTCGGCGAGAAGGCAGAGGAAAAAATACCCGAGGCCGAAGCAGCAACAAAGAAAATCAAAGAATACGATTTCAGGAGTCCCAAGCATTTTACAAGGGAGCAGCTGAAGATCTTATTCAGCATTTATGAGAACTATGCAAGGATACTCTCCTCCTATGCTACCGGAGTATTGCAGACCTATTGCCTTGTAGAAATAGTCGAAGTAGAGGAACAGCAATATCACGAGTTCAATAATGCTCTCCCAGATTCTGTGTTTATGGGTATAATCGACCTTGCGGTCAAAGACACAGAAAGGGATGATGATACGGTTATTATGGACCTTTCAAAAGATATAGGATTCTGTGTCATAGACAGGCTTTTGGGAGGCGCGGGTGTTCCTCTGACCGCGGACAGAGAGTATTCTGAAATAGAGCACGGCCTTCTTGAGCACTTTATGAAAGGCATGGTGAACCTGATGAAAAATGTCTGGTTCGATATGGTGGAAATGGCGCCTGCCCTTATAAAAACAGAGACTAATGCGAGGATACTTCAAGGGATAAGCCCGGATGAAAATGTCGTGATAATAGTGTTGAACTTCCTGATCAACGAGACTCAAAGTAAATTGAATATATGCATTCCTGCTGTTACGATGGAGCTGCTTTTTAAGAAAAAAGCATCTCAGAATAAAAAAAGCAGGAGAAGCGATCAATCTTCCGAAGCTCAAAGAAAAACCGATATCATGCAGGAAATCAACAAATCAGAGTTGGAAATAACAGGAGTTTTAGGCATGGTGGATGTGCAGCTGAAGGAGCTGCTGGATCTGGAAGTGGGAGATATCATCAAACTGAATAAACCGGCGGGATCGCTGATAGATCTGGTTGTTGAAGATACATCCTGGTTTAAAGGCTACTTGGGGGTCCACAACAAAAAAAGAGCCAGTATCATTGAGGAGCCGTTGCAAAGAAGGAGTGACGCCATATGATGGAGAATACGAGCGATCAAATCAACCTAACGGAAATGGAAGCCGATATCATAGGTGAAGTGATGAATATCAGCATGGGGGCGGCAGCTACCGCAATGTCCGACATATTGGACAGGAAGGTCAACATAACGACTCCGAGGCTTAGAATCGTCAAATTAGGGGAATTCTCGTACACCCACCTTGAACCGGTATTAGGGGTGCTGATCAAATACGTAGAAGGTATAGGCGGCATAAACATGCTGCTCCTGAAGGTGGAGGATTTCAAAAAAATCCTTTCTCACCTGCTTTCAATCGATGTGAATGAGATAACCGAATTCGATGAAATCAGTACCAGCGCTATAGGTGAGATCATGAATCAGATGATGGGGTCAGCCTCCAGCCCCGCCGGAAATACTGGATACAACCGACAGTCGAGAAATACAGCAAAAGCTTTCTGCCCTCGGAGAAGACATTATACTCATCGGCTTTGACATTAGCATAGAGGGTTTGGTGAAAAGTGAGTTTGTCAGCATAATGGAACCTCAGCTGGCACGAGAGATTATCAGAATGTCCCTGGGAGAAGAACAGGCTACTCAGGGGACTGCAAAGATGATGAAAGCAGAAGAAAGCATAGCGGTACCGGAGCCTTTT
>JAKJCD010000094.1 GCA_022706625.1 Bacillota bacterium
GGAAGGTAACGGAGTCTCCTGCATATCGGGTATTACTGACAGCAGATCGGCAGCTGTTTCGGGGATAATTGCAGAAGGGAGAAAAGGCCAGCTACTTATTATCACATCTTCCCATGCAAGGGCAGAGAAGCTTGCTGAGGATTTGTCTTTATTTACGAAGAAAAATATATTTGTCCTGCCGGAGGAAGCCCCGATCCGCATCAATTTTGAGGCAAAGAGCCAGGATGTGCTTATGGAACGGCTTGCTGCCATGTCGGCTCTGGCTTCCGGCAAGGATTGTGTCGTAATCGCTTCTGTACTGAGCTCACTGAAAACACTGGCGCCTATAAGTGTTTTTTTGGAGAACACTTTTCTTCTGAAACGAGGGGATGAAGTTGATTTTGAGCTTCTGAAGAGGCAGTTGTCCCATATGGGCTATGAAAGGGTCGGGACAGTTGAGGCTAAAGGACAATATGTCATTCGGGGCGGCATTCTGGATATCTTTCCGCCGAATCGGACTCATCCCTGCCGGGTGGAATTTTTCGATGTTGAGGTAGACTCCATCCGATTTTTTGATTTGTCTACTCAGCGGTCAATAGGAGAAATGCAATCTATCGAAGTTTATCCGGCTCAGCTGATAGTCCGAACGGATGATCTCTTTGAACAGGCCGCTGCCAGGATCAGAGAGGCATATCAGAGTTTTTCAAAGAAGCTTCCCGTCCAAAAAAAAGAGAGGCTTCTTTCCCGGCTCGATCATATAGTTTTAAGTCTTGAAACAGCAACAAACCTCCAGCTCCTGGAAAATCACATCCACTATCTTTACGATGAAAAAAGCTTCCTGTGGGACTATATGAAGGATGGAAGTCCGGTCATCGTGGATGATCCCGATCGGGTCGGAGAGGCGATCGAACTGGCGACAACGGAGTATCTGGAGGATTTCAAGAATCTGTTGGACAGCGGGGAGACGATCTCTGATGATTATAAAAATTTTTCAGGCGCAGATGAGTTTCTAAGCATATATCGGGGACGGCCTGCCTTCGTTTTTACTCCTTTCCCAAAGCAGCCGAAAGGGATCGACACATTTAAGGCTCTGATTTCGATCATATCAAAGCAGGCGGCGATTTTTAACGGAAGGATGGATTTCCTTGAATCGGAACTGCACCGCTTTGCTAAACTTAAATATAAAATCTATATAATATGCTCTACCGCCGATAAGGCGGAAAACATGAGAGACTTTATTGGTCGTTGTGGATTGGACGGGCAGGCGGATGTTTCAACGGGCACGCTTTCCGGAGGTATGGAGTTTCCGCAGGAAAAGATTCTGATCCTTTGCGACAAGGACATCTTCGCAACGGTAAAGCAGAAGAGGGTTGGAAGGGAGTCCGGTGCACACCGGGGAATAAAGGCCTTTTCGGATATCCGGAAAGGAGACTATGTAGTACATGAAAACCACGGGATTGGAAAGTTCCTGGGTATGGCCCAGCTGGATATACAGGGCATAAAAAAGGATTATTTGAAGATCAAATATGCCGGAGAAGATATGCTGTATATTCCGGTAGAGCAGATGGATATAATTCAAAAGTATATAGGTTCCGAGGGCACCGCTCCAAAAGTAAATAAGCTTTCGGGCGGGGAGGGAAGAAAACCAAGCTTCGGGCAAAACAGGCTGTGCAGGAAATGGCCGGTGAGCTGCTTGCTCTTTCAGCCACCCGTCAGGTAGAGAAAGGTTATGCTTTTTCCGAAGATAATCTATGGCAGAGAGAATTCGAGGCACTATTTCCTTATGAAGAAACGCCGGACCAACTGCGCTCCGCCCGGGAAATAAAAAAAGACATGGAAAAGTCTGTCCCGATGGACCGGCTGCTTTGCGGAGATGTTGGCTACGGGAAAACCGAGGTGGCGGCAAGAGCAGTATTCAAATGTGCAGCGGACGGCAAGCAGGCGGCTGTGCTTGTGCCTACGACCCTTCTGGCAAATCAGCATTATTATACTTTTAAAGAACGCTTTGAAACATTCCCGTTCATGGTAGAGGTGCTGTCCAGGTTCAGGACGGATGCCGAGCAAACTGAGATACTGCGCAAGGTTAAGAAAGGAGAAATAGATGTGCTTATCGGCACTCACCGGCTCCTTTCAAAGGATGTTGCATTTAAAGATCTGGGACTTTTAGTCATCGATGAGGAGCAGCATTTCGGTGTCCAACATAAAGAGGCTATAAAACAGCTTCGCAAGAATGTAGATGTACTGACGCTGTCCGCCACACCGATACCGAGGACGCTGCATATGTCCCTGTCCGGGATCCGGGATATGAGCCTTATTTTCGAGCCCCCGGAAGAACGCTATCCGGTACAGACCTATGTGACCGAGCAGGATGACGGGATACTGAAAGAGGCCATTGAACGCGAGCTTGACCGCAGCGGGCAGGTTTATGTGGTCTACAACAGGGTTCGGGGGATCCATAAAATAGCCGCCCATATCCGGGAGCTTGTGCCCAGGGCATCGATTGCCGCAGCCCACGGCCAAATGGATGAAAAGCAGCTTGAGGACATCATGCTTAAGTTCATAGACAGCAGGTATAACGTCCTGGTTTCCACCACCATTATAGAGTCAGGACTCGATATTCCCAACGTGAACACTATTATTATTTTGGATGCGGACAGGCTGGGGCTGTCGCAGCTTTACCAGCTCCGAGGAAGAGTTGGCCGTTCTAACAGGATGGCATATGCCTATCTTATGTACCAAAAAAATAAGGTGCTTTCGGAGCAGGCGGAAAAGCGACTCAGAGCCATTCGCGAATTCACAGAATTCGGGGCGGGATTCCAAATCGCTATGAGAGACCTGGAGATACGCGGTGCGGGAAACCTCCTTGGGACCGAGCAGCACGGCCACATGCTGATGATTGGCTACGAGCTGTACTGTAAACTTCTTGAAGATGCTGTAAGAGAACTCTCGGGCAGCGGAACAGCACTTCATGACAGTATCGAGACCAGCATCGAGCTTCCTTTTGAGGCTCATATCCCGGGTGAGTATATCCCGGATGAATTGGTTAAGCTCCAAATGTACAAGAAAATTGCTTCTATCCGCGATGATTCAGATAAAAGCGAGATCATTGACGAGCTTTTAGACCGGTTTGGAGAAATACCGAAGGAGACCCTCAACTTGATCGAAATCGCCCGAATCAAAGCATTGGCGGAAAGAAGCGGTATTTCCAGAGTACGCCATACACAGGGAAAGCTGTTGTTTGACTTTTACAAAGCAGAAAGCCTGGACCCTCAAAAGATAGCTTTTGCCGCTTCCGAATACGGAATGAACCTTTTCGTCCATGGGGGGCAAAGGCCTTATATCAGTCTCAACCCACAAGGCAATGATCGCTTAAGCGAAGCGGTCAGGTTTTTGACAAAGCTGGCGCAATAGCATATAATCGGACGGGTAACGCTATTGTTACAGCCTGCCTAGTCCAAAACCGACGGAACGCGGGAGAATACTCAGCCCGTTACCTGCCAATAATAAATAAGGAGAAGGACACAAATGAACTCAAAAAAGATTTTAATAATTTTTTTGTCCGCAGTTTTGATTTTATCCCTGGCTTCCTGCGGCGGCAAAGGAAAAACATCGCCCGGTGACAAGCCTGTGGCGAAGGTCGGCGATATCACCATCACCGAGGACCAATTGGACCAGTACACATATCTTTATTGCTTTCTTCAGGGGATCGATCTCGCCAAAGCGTCTGAGGAAGATCTTAAGTACATCAAATCCCTGGTTCTTGAAGATTATATCTCCCTCAATATAATAAAATCAGAGTATGGGGACGACCCGGATGCGCTGCCAGAAGATTATGATGCAGAGGCCGATGAATTTGTTGAAAATGTTGCTAAGCAGGATTCAGCGGCAGCATATATGGAGATGAACAACATCTCCGATGATTTTCTCAAAGGGTTTTACATCGATCAATTCTACAGCAAAGCTTTTTTTGAAGATTTGACCGTTTCTATCCCTCAGGCTACAGATAAAGAAGCAAAGGAATACTATGACGAAAACCCGGATCTGTTTGCAATAGATGAGGTGGAGGCGAGCCATATCTTAGTGGAAGACGAGAAGCTTGCCGGCGAAATTCTTGATAAGCTTAAAGGCGGCGCTGATTTTGCGGAAATGGCAAAGGAACACAGCATCGACGGATCTGCTGCTCAGGGAGGGAGTCTTGGAACTTTCGGGAAAGGCGTTATGGTGCCTGAATTTGAAAATGCAGCCTTTGCCCTCAAACCCGGGGAGATCAGCGATTTGGTAAAAAGCAAATTTGGTTATCATATCATAAAGGTCACCGGGAAAAATCAGGGTCGTGAGACCTTTGAGGATGCCAGAGAAAATATAATAGACACTCTCTATGACAAGGCTGTCCGCGAGGCATACAATCAAAAAATGACCGAGCTGCGAAAGCAGTATGATATCGAATATATGAAAAAAGAAAAATGATGCCCGTTTACCTATAAGATAAATAAATAACCTGTGAATATTCCTTCGCGATCTGAAAATAATAATAGAAACCGACATATACGACATATACAATCTAGAAATTCAGAGAGGAAGATCAAAGATATGAAAGCGACAGGAATCGTAAGAAGGATCGATGACTTGGGGCGGGTGGTCATACCGAAAGAGATCAGGCGCACCATGCGGATTAGAGAAGGCGACCCCCTGGAGATCTATACCGACAGGGAAGGGGGAGTCATTCTGAAGAAATATTCGCCCATCAGCGAACTTAACGAATTCGCCGGGGAGTTCATTGAATCCGCCCACAGCGTTTTAGGGGATTCGGCGGTGGTAACCGATACGGATCAAGTAGTGGCTGTTTCCGGAGGATCTAAAAGGGAGTACTTAGATAAAAAAATAAGTCCCGAAATCGAAAAGATCATACAAAGTAAAAGCGTCAGGCTGATATCCGATGCCGATACGGTCCAACCGATTACTAATGAAGAGAACGAGAACCGGGATTATCAATCCCAAGTCATCGTACCCATAGTCTCTCAGGGAGATCCGATAGGCTCAGTAATTTTCTTCAGCAGGGATCAGGAGCGCAAGCTTGGTGAAATGGAGCTTAAGACAGCAGAAATAGCAGCAAATTTCCTCGCGAAACAAATGGACAATTAATTACATTAAACCACTGCAAGACAAGGGACATAGCCCTTGTCTTTTTTTGTTTGATTATATTATGGAGCCGGGGATGTACCGAGTCGCTCAAAGCATCGTAGATTTTTTTATTATCCTATGCTATAATTTGCCCTACGGAGGTGAGACCCCATGCTTTTTAAAAACATAACCATCCTCAATGAGAATCTCGATGTGCAGGAATCCATGTGCGTCGGCATTTCGGATGACAGGATATGCCATATAGGAAACAGCATCCCGAAAGAGGATTACGGGGAGGTTTATGACGGCAAAGGCAGGCTGCTGATGAGCGGTTTTTTCAATTCCCATGCCCATACGCCTATGACTCTTATGAGGGGATACGGAGAGAACATGGCGCTGCAGGACTGGCTGAATAAACGCATCTTTCCTTTTGAAGCCCATTTAACGGGAGACGATGTGTATTATGCAACCCTCCTCGGCATTGCGGAATCTCTTCGTTTCGGCATCGTGTCAACTACCGACATGTATTATTTATGCGATAGAATGGCAGAAGCCTTCTTAGAAAGCGGTGCAAAAGCCAATATCAGCAGAGGTATCGCCTGCTTTACCGACGATGATCTCAAAGCTCTTCCGGCTTATAAGGAGTCTAAAGAACTGTATGAGCAGTATAATGAAAGCGGAGGGGGCAGGCTCAAGATCGACATGAGCCTTCATGCGGAGTATACTTCCACACCGAAAATAACAGCTCAATTAGCAGAGTTCACTAAAAAGTTAGGAGCACAAATGCACGTCCACGTTTCCGAGACAAAGGAAGAGCACGAGGGCTGTAAGGTGAGACATCAAGGCAAGACCCCCGTAAAGTATCTGTCGGATCTCGGGCTGCTTGACAGTAAAACCACAGCAGCCCATTGTGTCTACATAGAGGGCGAGGATTTCCATATACTGAAAGAGAAAGGAGTTACCGTGGCCAGCAATCCAATCAGCAATTTGAAACTGGCCAGCGGTGTCTGCAATGTTCCGGAGCTGTATAAGGAAGGCATTCAAGTAGCTATCGGCACCGACAGCGTTGCCAGTAACAACAGCCTGAATTTTATTGAGGAAATGAAATTCTTTGGATTGGTACATAAAGAGAAGTTCCGGGACCCCAGGCTTACGACTCCGAAACAGACTCTTTATGCAGCCACAAGAGCCGGCGCGCTTGGGCAGGGAAGAGCGGATACGGGGACTGTTAAAATGGGCTGTAAGGCGGACCTCATCGCCTTAGATATTTCCGGCCCTAATATGTACCCCGTTCACGATTTGCTCAATAACCTGGTATATTCCGCTTCGGGCAGCGATGTAGTCCTGACCATGGTTGATGGGAAGGTATTGTACAGAGCCGGAGATTTCCCGACGATAGATATGGAAAAAGTGCGCTATGAGACTGAACGCTCTATAAAAAGAATTATCGGAGCTTTAAAATAATGGTGAAAAAAACCTTTTTACAGGGGGCTGTAGTGCTGGGGATCGCAGGTCTCATTATAAAAGTGATGGGAGCGGTTTTTAGGATCCCCCTTGCCAATATCATCGGCGATACAGGGATGGGCTATTATCAGACGGCATATCCAGTCTATGTATTACTGCTCACCTTATCCACAGCAGGGGTCCCTGTAGCTATTTCCAGAATGGTGGCGGAACGAAACGCCGTTGGGAATACTTATGAATCATATAGGGTTTTTCGGATATCATTTGTGCTCCTGTTCGCCATCGGGATCAGCTCGTCGGCAGTGCTTTTTTTCGGAGCCGGAACCATAGTGGATCAGCTGGGTAATCCCGGAGCCGAATTAGCAATGATGTCCATCGCTCCCGCATTGCTATTTGTACCGATCATGGCATCCTTCCGGGGATTTTTCCAGGGGCTGCAAAACATGAAACCCACAGCCTTATCCCAGATCGTGGAACAGCTTTTTCGCGTTGCCGCAGGATTGACTCTTGCGGTGGTACTGGTAAATAAAGGCCTTGAGTATGCTGCGGCGGGCGCTTCTTTCGGAGCGACGGCAGGAGCTATGGCAGGTTTGATTGCCGTTGTGGGGCTGTTTTTATTCCACAGG
>JAKJCD010000095.1 GCA_022706625.1 Bacillota bacterium
GTACTTTTCTACAACATAATCAATGACCTCACCCCGGCGTTCAAAGCAGAAATCGATGTCTATATCCGGCATGCTTATTCTTTCGGGGTTTAAAAACCGTTCAAAAATCAAACCGTACTTTATCGGATCGATATCGGTTATGTGAAGGCAGTATGCCGCTATGCTGCCGGCGGCTGAGCCCCTGCCCGGGCCCACCATGATCCCTTTTTTACGGGCAAAGTTTATAAAATCCCAGACTATCAGAAAGTATTCCACATAACCCATGGATTCTATGATGCCAAGCTCGTATTCAAGCCGCTGCCGGAGTTCCGGACCGGGAGATTTATAACGTTCCTTGATCCCCGCTTCGCAGAGTTCCCGAAGGAAGCTTTTGTTGTCTATGCCATCCGGCCCTTTAAATTCAGGAAGGTGGATCTCCCCAAAGCGAAAATCCACATTACAGGCATCGGCAATTCGTTCAGTGTTTTCAATGGCTTCAGGAGTATCGGCAAAGAGCCTCTCCATTTCTTCTTCGGATTTTAAGTAAAACTGATCATTGGGGAACCTCATCCTGTCCTGATCCTCCACATTTTTTGCAGTTTGGATACAAAGGAGGATGTCATGAGCCGCAGCATCTTTCCTATTTACATAATGTACGTCATTAGTGGCTACTAAGGGGATATCGGTTTCCCGGCGGAGCTGCTTCATATAAGGCAGGATCTTATACTCTTCTTCCAATCCCTGATTTTGCAGCTCTAAATAGAAATTTCCCCGGCCAAATATATCAAGGAGTTCAAGAGCCTCCTTTTTAGCGCCTGCATAGTCGTCATTTAAGAGTTTCGCCTGGATATCGCCCGCCAGGCAGGCCGAAAGGGCAATGATTCCGGCGCTGTATTTACTTAGCAGTTTCTTGTCGACTCTCGGTTTATAATAAAACCCTTCAGTAAAACCGGCAGACACTATCTTCATTAAATTCTGGTAGCCCTGCCAATCCTTGGCAAGCAGCACCAAATGTCCCTGGTGCTTATCTTTCTCAGGGTCTTTGTCCGCCATGGTCCTGGCCGCCGTGTAGACTTCGCAGCCTATGATCGGTTTGACACCTTGCCTTTTTGCTTCTTTATAAAAATCCACCACGCCGAACATAACACCGTGGTCAGTTATGGCCAGGGAGTCCATGCCCAGTTCTTTTGCTCTTGCTACCAGCGATTTTATATCCGCTGCGCCGTCCAAAAGGCTGTATTCCGTATGAGTGTGCAAATGAGTAAAACCCATCTATTTTACCTCAACAAAGTATCTTTTGAAACAATTTTATAACATCATAGGATTCATTTCAATCCGGCCTTTTTTTAATATGGTAACTCGCTATCGCTTTTTGCGGGGATCCGGATCCTGCAGTAACGGATGGGCTTTCCTAAAAGGCGGAAGCGGTCTTCATACTGTGTCGTAACAAGCCTTGCAGGCAAGCCGCTACGGTGAAGATCCTCCGTACATTCTTCAATGGCAAGCCCTGCCGCCCGGCATTCGTCCAGAGTGAAATCAAAAAGTGCAAGGCTGTCTGTTTTAAATTCAATAAAACCTCCCGGCACCAGCACTTTTTTATATCCCTTCAAATAATCCCGATGAGTAAGCCTCCTCTTTGCATGGCGGGCTTTGGGCCAGGGGTCGCTGAAATTGAGGTAAATACCGGCGAGTTCAGAATCAGCAAAAAAAGTCTCGATATCCAATATGAACTCAGGAATATAAAGCACATTGTCAAGTGCCTTGTCCCGGACAAGTTCCAAACCCCGGAGCACTACGCTGCTCCTGCCCTCGGCGCCCAAATAGAAATTTTCAGGGTGCTCCGCAGCCAAAGCAGCAAGAAAATGACCCCTTCCACAGCCTGCTTCCAAGTAGATATCTCCTTTAAAAGCACTATTTTTCTCTTTTAGAAATTCTGACCATCGGCTGCGGATCTCGCTGCTGTTTTGTACCTGCAAATATTCCAGGGATGCAAGCCTCACCTGCTCATTTTTTACCTTACGCTGACGCATAGCCTTTTCCCCAGTCTTTCCATCTCTTCGGCGGGATATGCGGAATACTGCCCCTCATTGTCCAAAATATTGCCCGGGTTATGAAAGCGCTGCAAATACCACGGAGGAGCTTCCGGGTACTCTTTCAGCATTCTTTCTATATCTCTTTCCGAAAGCAGCTCTTTGCAGACAGTTGTACGAAATTCACAAGCAAACCCCTCTTGGCTGTGAGCGTCCTTAAGAAGCTGTGCGCTGGCCTTTATTGCTTTTAGATCAGCGGGATTACGTATGACCTGTTCATATTTATCCGCTGGTGCCTTGATATCCATTGCCACGTAGTCGACAAGTCCATTTTTCAGCAAGTCTGTCAGCATCTTCGGATTGCTTCCGTTCGTATCAAGCTTCACCGCAAGACCAAGAGCCTTTATTCTGCCTATCAGCAGGGGCAGCTCTCTGTTCAGTGTGGGTTCCCCGCCGGAAATGCATACGGCATCAATAAATCTTTTCCTGCTTCTCAAAAAACTCAGGAGGTTTTCAATATTGATCCCCTCCCCGCTTGCCGATATAGCGTCGTCTTGGGTTGTTTCATCCTGAAAATGCAAAAGCTCCGGGTTATGGCAATAGCCGCACCTAAAATTGCATCCACCGAGGAAGATGACGGTGGATGCTTTTTCCGGGTAATCTATCAGAGATGATTTTATAATGCCGGCAATTTTCATAGTAAGCTCCTAGCCGATGGTAACTGCCGCTTCCTGCTCTGGCGTCTTCTGCCTCTCTTTGACTGCTTTCTTGTTTAGATCGAGACTTACGGCCACATCAAACTCTTTGCGTTCTTTGTATTCTTCTCTTTTGCCTTTGTTCCATGACTGGACCGGCCGATGAAAACCGACGACTCTGGTCCAGACCTCAGCATCCTTGCCGCAGGTTGGGCAGGTGAAGCTCTCGCCGGCAATATAGCCGTGATCGGGGCAGATAGAGAAGGTTGGTGTAATGGTGATGTATGGTATCGCGGTCTTTTCCATGATCTTTTTAATAAAAGTCCTGCAGATCTCAGCATTGTCGATCTGTTCTCCGAGGAAGGCATGGAGCACTGTACCGCCGGTGTAAGATGTCTGCAATTTTTCCTGAAGCTCTATTGCTTCGAAGATATCATCCGTAGCTCCTACCGGAAGCTGGGTGGAATTAGTGTAATAAGGCTCATCCGTCCCTGCAGTGATGATGCTGGGGTAGAGTTTTTTATCGATCCGCGCAAATCTGTAGCTTGTTCCCTCGGCAGGAGACGCTTCAAGATTCCAGAGGTTCCCGGTCTCCTCCTGAAACAATTGGATGATCCGATTCATGAAATCCATGATATCTACTGCAAATTGATTGCCCTCCTCAGTTGTTATGTCCGTGCCAAGAAGGTTCAGGCAGGCCTCGTTCATGCCGTTCAGCCCGATGGTCGAAAAATGGTTTTTAAAATATCCTCCCGTAGCTTTTCGAACTCCGGATAAGTAGAAACGGGAATAGGGATATAAGCCGGAATCCATGTATTTTTCCAGCATCTCTCTTTTGCAGTCGCAGATCTCTTTGGCATATTCCATCAATTTACGAACCTGAGCTTTGAATTCCCGGACATCATTTGCAAGATAGCCTATCCTTGCCATATTCAATGTCACCACGTTAATGGATCCCGTCAGGGGGTTGGCGCCGAAAAGACCGCCGCCCCGGTGGCGAAGCTCCCTGTTGTCCAGCCTCAGCCTGCAGCACATAGATCTGATATCCTCCGGAGACAGATCGGAGTTTACGAAATTTGCAAAATACGGCGTTCCAAACTTCCTGGTCATTTCCATGATCATATGAACGGCTTCAGATTCCCATGGAAAATCTTTTGTTATATTTACTGTGGGTATGGGGAAGCTGAAAGCCCTGCCCGCTCCGTCCCCCTCCATCATGACTTCACAATAGGCTATGTTGAACATATCCATTTCCTTCTGAAACTCGCCGTAGCTCTTGTCCATCATGACCCCTCCGATGATGGCTCCCTGCTTTTTCAAAAGAGGATGAGGAGCAATATCGAGGGTGATATTTGTAAAAGGGGTTTGAAATCCCACTCTTGTGGGCACATTAAGATTATAAACGAACCGCTGGACCGCCTTTTTGACCTGCTTGTAATCCAGTCCGTCGTAGTATATAAAGGGGGCAAGATAAGTATCGATGCTGGAGACGGCCTGAGCTCCGGCAGCTTCACCCTGCAGTGTAAAAAGCAGGTTGGCGAGCTGCATCAGAGCCGATTCGAAATGTTTAGGCGCTCTTGATTCGATCTTCCCCTTGGCTCCCTTAAACCCCTTCATAAGAAAATCCTCCAGATCCCAGCCGCAGCAATAGGGAGCAAGCAGGCCCAGGTCGTGGATATGGATGTCGCCGCGTATGTGGACGTCCCTGAGTTCTTTCCGATATATTTTATTTAACCAGTATTTCTGAGTTATGCTTTCAACGATATGGTTGTTGAGCCCCTGGAGGGAATACCCCATATTAGAGTTTTCATTTACTCTCCAATCATCTAGAGATATATACTCTTCTATCATCTGCTCCGCATCCATGAACAGATTGCCGTTGGTTCTGATATCCTCTCTTTCTTTCCTGTAAAGGATATAGGCTTTAGCTGTTTTTGCATGGCCTTCTTCAATGAGAATCTTCTCCACGATATCCTGGATATCCTCAACACTTGGGATGCTTGCGCGATAGGTTTCAGCCAGTACACCCTCTACAAGTCCCGCGAGCCTATGAGCTTCAACCTCGTCCTGCCCTCCTACAGCCTGAGCCGCCGCAAATATTGCATTCCGTATTTTGGATATGTTATAGTCTACAATCTCTCCGCTGCGCTTCTGGATCTTGCAAATTCCCATGCATTGACCTCCCCTGCTTCTGTAAGCGGTTTTTCGAATGCGGTATATAAACGCGGGAGGAAACCGCCCGTGTTCTTAAGCACACGATTTACCGCATACCTGCTGCATACTCTGTATAGTTGTCGGCTGTTACTGCGATTACTATATATGGTATAGTAAAGTTCGTCTCTTTGCAAGACTAATTTAGGGGAATTTATACCGTCTCACCTAATCAATAACGACTACGATGGTTTCCCCGGGAGTAAACCAATTATAAAGAAATTTTGCATGAGATGTGTAATTTCTGACGCACTTATGGGAAAGGGGCACCGTGCCGATAGCAGCGGAGTATTCGCGATGAGGAGGGGTGATCAGTTCACCGTTCTCTCCGTATTTGTAATTCACCGGTATTCCGTGAATATATGCACCCCCCGCAAAACGTATTGCATAGGGCGCATATCCCTGGATCCTTGTCGTACCGTCTTCATAATAGCGAAAATAAGGTCTGCTCTCCATGGCAAAAAAGAAGCCCGTAGGGGTAGGCATGGAATACCTGCCTTCGACCCCTGTGGTGGCCTGAGTATAGGAAATCAGTGTCCACTCACCTGAAATCTTCTCGAAAACAGCCTCATTTTGGTTGGTCACATCCACGGCTATTACTCTTGCAAGCTCGTGGATCTCATGATTTTGCGGGATATACTTTATCGGTACATAATACTTCTCTCCGGTAGCGACCACTTCAACTTTAACGTTATCTCCATCGGTCAAAAGGGAACATACCAGCGTTCCATCGCCTAAATAGAGAAAGTCAGCTTCATTCTGCAGGCTATAGTAACCGGGAGCGCTTTGGCTTCTGCCGTTTCCCTGCCTATCAAAGACTTTTCCGTTGCAAAGAGGCGCACTCCCGTTCCGGTTCTGATAGTTGCTGATATAGGTCAGCCTTCCCTTTTCCGCATAATCCTCCGCCCTTTTTATGGCCTCTTCCATCTTATCGAATTGAAACCGTCGTTCGATAACATCAAGGCTGTTTACGAACCCGAAGCATTTCTCTCCCTTTTCCTCAAAGACCGCATGGATCCACTGCTCATCAATGCCGCCCTCTGAAGCGATATAAACCGATTCGAGATAATCAAGCCTCTCTCCGAAGGAGGCCTTTCGTAAAACCGGATCCGAAAAGGACGGCCCGGATCTTATGTCTACTGTCTTTTTCTCAACAAAGAGGTAAGTATATGAAGTAAGGTATTTATCATATGAAAGAGAGACAGGAAAAGAGGGCTTCAGGATCCTTTCCTCAACGGCGGTCACTTCTCCCGGGTTTTCCAAAGGTTCGTATTCCTCAGCCTCCTTTAAGTCTCCGTGAGCTTCATCGCCTGTATGCGCTGCAGTCATGTTCAAATCATGGGACAGATGCCGCTCTTCCCTTAGGGCAAGCAGGGATGAGAAAATCAAGATCACTCCTGTAAGAATCAGAATAATAGTGATGGGCCAGCGGTTTCTTTCCATATTTTTTACCTGAAAACCGATTTTCGCTTGCTCAGGTACCTCAAAAGAGGAAGTCCTATCCCGTAGCAGGCAGCCGCTTCGCCGGCGGCTACCCAAAGTATGCAGGCCCACAAAGGCAGCGGCACCGAATAAACATAATACAGCATAGGTCCGATGACGAGACCGTTAGCCAAAACCGGAGGCAAGGGCACCAAAAGCGGCTTGCTGCGCAGCTTGTATGAGACAAGCGCCGCCGCAAGAGTCGCAGCGCTTCCCAGTACTATATCGAAGATCCCATAGGGCCCCAGGGTGTTGGCTAACAGGCACCCGGCAAACAAACCCGGGATGGCAGCAGGTGTTAAGGCAGGAAGTATCGTCAGCGCCTCCGCAACTCTGATCTGCATGACCCCGTATGAAATCGGCATCAGAAGTAGAGTCAAGGCCGCATATACAGCGGCAATCACAGCGCCATGGACCAAGTATTTAGACTTCATTTTATTCTCCTTGCCGCTACAGATAGTAGGCTTGCAAAACGATTAGCGCTATGAAGCAAATCATGCATAAGGAAGCCAAAGCATCCCTGGTATGAAAACGCATGGCATTCATCCGGGTCCTCGCATCACCGCCCCGATAGCATCTTGCCTCCATTGCCATTGCCAGGTCTTGGGCAATGCGAAATGCGCTGATGAACAGCGGTACCAGTAAGGGAATAAGGCTTTTTGCTCTCCTTAGAAGATTGCCAGTTTCAAAGTCAGCGCCTCTGGCCATCTGCGCCTTCATGA
>JAKJCD010000096.1:0-6786 GCA_022706625.1 Bacillota bacterium
AAAGCCCAGACTTATGAAAGTCTTAAGGTTTGTCTGATAGAGGAAGCCTACGAAGTAATCGAAGCAGTAGACAAAAAGGATTGGGATAACCTGGAAGAGGAACTGGGAGATTTGCTGCTTCAGGTAGTTTTTTATGGGGATATGGGTCAGGAGGAAGACCGGTTTGACATTAAAACCATCGCTAACAGAGAATGTGAGAAGATGATAAGGCGTCACCCTCATGTTTTTTCAAATATTAAAGCGGAAAGTATTGACACAGCCCTTGAAAAATGGGAAAATATGAAAAAGAAAGAGAAGCAAGGCGGTCTGACTGAGTCGATGCTGTCGATTCCCAATGCTTTGCCCGCTTTACGGAAAAGTCTGAAGATTCAGGCGAAGGCAGCCGAAGCAGGCTTTGACTGGGAAAGCGTAGACCCTGCTTTTGATAAAGTGACTGAAGAAGCCCAGGAGCTGCTTGAAGCTTACAGGGGCTTGGACTTTGAAGGAATCAGAAATGAGCTGGGCGATTTGCTCTTTGCGGTAGTGAATATCGCGAGATTCCTGAAAGTCGATCCCGAAGATGCTTTGAATTTTACTTCACAGAGATTTATAAAAAGGTTTAGCTTCATAGAAGAGGCCGCCCGTGCAGAAGGCCGCGATTTGGAAACTATGACTCTCGGAGAGATGGACAAGCTCTGGGAAGAAGCAAAAAAGCGGGAAACCAAAAGTGAATGTCCTGAAGTAAAAGGAAGAGATAGAATTTATAAGTAATTCATTGAAGGAGGTAAGATTCGTGAACAAAGCAGAATTAGTGGCCTGCGTAGCAGAGAAGACCGGCTTTACAAAGAAAGATGCTGAGGTTGCGGTAAACGCATTTGTTAGCGCTGTGGAAGAAACCCTTGTAAAAGGCGACAAGGTACAGTTGATTGGATTTGGAACATTTGAAACAAGGCAGAGGAAAGCCAGACAAGGCAGAAATCCGAGAAAACCTGGCGAAGTCATTAAGATCGCCGCTTCTAAAGCACCTGTCTTTAAAGCGGGCAAAGCATTGAAAGACGCTGTTAACAAATAATACATTGATAGAAAGGCAGCGTTTGCTGCCTTTTTTCGTTTATATTGCCGGATACGGAGATTGCATTGCAGCAGGCTTATTTTGAAAGCAACGCATGTTGTTTTTCGGTTTTGTTGTACGTTTGAACGTTTGGGAGGGAACTATGAGGATTGATAAATACCTGAAAAACTCCAGGATAATTAAACGCAGAACGGCTGCAAAAGAAGCTTGCGATCAGGGAAGGATACAGATAAACGGAAAACCCGCAAAACCCGGAAGTGAAGTAAATCCGGGTGACACAGTAGTCATCGGATTCGCAGCCAGGGAAATTAAGGTTCTGGTAACAGCTGTCTCTGAGCATGTGACAAAGGAAACGGCAGAATCCATGTACAAAATCATACCCTGATATAGTAATAGAACTTAAGAAAATGGTAATAATAACTAATGGCAGCCTGATTTATAGGCAGCCGTTAGTTTTTTATTGGGGGCATAAATGAGGATCGGAGTTCCCGAAGCTTTGCTGTTTCAGCGGTATGAAGCGTATATAAGAACATTTTTTGATAACCTGGGTGTTGAGACCATTTATTCCGGCCCTTCAAACCGTGAGATCTTGGAGCTGGGAATCAAAAATAGCGTGGATGAAACCTGTCTGCCCATGAAAATATTTCAGGGTCATGTCAATAAACTTTTAAAAGAATGCGATAAGATCGCGGTCCCAAGGTTAATGAAATGCGAGTATGGAGATTCCATTTGTCCAAAATTCGCCGGCTTGCCGGAGTTAATCGGGAAAGGTTCAATGAAGGACAGATTTATCTTTACGGAACCGATGTATCTTTCCGCCGGGAGCAGGCTTAAGAAAGCTCTGATAAAACAGGGAAGCAGGATAGATATTCCTAAAGCAAGGATGGAACAGGCGTTTCGTGCCGCTGAAGGAGTCACTTTTTGCAGTAAGCAGGATTATATCCCGAAAGGAGCCGAAGGATCGGGTACGATAGCACTGCTCGGTCACCCGTACAATGTTTCCGATAGATTTGCCAATATGGACGTTGTTAATAAATTAAAACGGTTGGGAGTAAGCGTCCTTACAGGGGATAGGCTGATCCGGGAAGAGGAAAACAGCTCGTTATCAGGGCTGATGAAGGCTCCTTATTGGATGTTTTACAGAGAAAATTTAACTACAGCCTCTGCTTTGCTTAAAAACGGTATCGCAGATGGCATCGTGTACGTTTCATCTTTTTGCTGCGGCACGGATTCTGTGATAATCGAGATGATTAGAAACAGGATAGGGGATTTTCCTATGCTTGTCGTGAAGCTGGATGAACATACGGCTGAAGCGGGGATCGACACGAGACTGGAGGCATTTGCAGAACTGCTGGAGCGGCAGAAGCACCGCAGTATGTAAATCGTACGGCCGGATCATCCGCCGGGCAATGGTATCATGGCGGTGTGCCGCCGCTCCACAGCCGCACCGCAGCTATATGGAGGGGGCATGAAACTGACTTTCCCGAGAATAGGAGACAGCCATATATACGGACGTTTGCTTTTTCGTGAGCTGGGAGTGGATATAATCATTCCTGCACCAAACAGCGAAGAAGGGCTTTTACGAGGTGCGGCAAAGTCTCCGGAAGATATTTGCCTGCCTTTTAAGATGATGACGGATAATTTGCTGTCAGCCTGGGAGAAGGGGGCAGATACAGTCGTCATGCCGGCTACTATGGGGCCGTGCAGGCTGGGCGAATATGGGGAACTGCTTGCTGTGGTTATGCAAAAGTATGGCTGCAATTACAGATGGATATTATTGGATTCCTTATCTGCGATAGGGCCAAAGGAGCTTCTGCGTCGGCTTAGCATGGTAGTAGAGGATTCGCCCCGAAGTACTGCGGGGATCCTTTTGGCATTGGCAAAAACGTATTCGCTAATAAAAAGCCACGAAAAGCTTCAGGCGGATGCCAGAATGCAAAGCCCTTATGAGAAGGAAAAAGGCACGGTAAAATCCATTCTTTCGGTCTGCCGCAAAGAACTGGAAAAAGCGGACAGTCTTTCCGACGCTATGGAGGCTGTGCGGCGGAACCGGCATAGGCTGTTGACATTGGAGCGGTCAACAAAAAGGCGTCCTTTGAAACTGCTGATAACAGGAGAGATTTATACTCAGATCGATTCCTTTGGGAATCATCATATAGAGGATACCCTTATGGATCTGGGGGTCTCTTTTGAAAAAGGCATGAGCATAGGATGGTGGATACGCAACACCGTCTTGAATCCCTTCGGCGGCCTGCTGGCCGAGATAAAGAAAAACCCTCTAATGCCACACAGGATAGGGGGCTATGCAAAAGAGACCGTAAATGATGCGATCAGGTACGCCAAAGAAGATTTTGACGGTATCATCCAGCTGTTCCCCGTTGGCTGCATGCCGGAGATCGTTGCAAAATCCGTCCTTGATGATTTAACGAAAGAAGAAAGGCTGCCGGCGCTTTCCATAATATATGACGAAATGGGAGGCGAAGCCGGATATGCAACCAGGATCGAAGCTTTTGTAGAAATGCTCGAAAGGAAGAGGGAAACGAAGGATGTATTATCTGGGAATAGATGTGGGGTCTGTAAGCACTGACTTTGTAGTGATGGATGACAGTTCTATCATCGTGGATCAACGGTATCTTAAAACCGGAGGGGCGCCTGTAGATGCAGTGAAGGAAGGGCTGCGGCAGCTTGCCGGCCGTTTCCGGGACAGCGAGATCCGCGGAGTGGGCACCACCGGAAGCGGCCGGGCGCTGGCCTCGGCCATCACCACCCACGCCGTAGCTGCCGCTGCCCTGGACCCCGAGATCCGTACCGTTCTTGAGATCGGTGGGCAGGACTCAAAGATCATCTTGCTTCGCGACGGCATAGTGTCGGACTTTGCCATGAATACCGTCTGCGCCGCAGGCACCGGATCCTTTCTGGATCGCCAAGCGGAAAGGCTGGGCCTTTCCGTAAAGGATTTGGGCGAGTTATACTTAATAGCTGAAAACCCCGTAAGCATAGCAGGAAGATGTGCAGTATTTGCAGAATCGGACATCATACATAAGCAGCAGCTTGGGTGTAGGGTGGAGGATATCATCGCCGGGATGTCAAAAGCACTTGTCCGAAACTATTTATCCAATGTAGCTAAGGGAAAAACACTTCTGCCAAAAATCTGCTTCCAGGGGGGCGTCGCTGCCAATGAGGGAATCCGCAGGGCCTTTGAAGAGACCCTGGGGATGCCTGTGTTCGTCCCTGCTCATCACAAAGTAATGGGTGCTTTCGGCGCCGCAATACTGGCCAAAGAAAAGATGGAATCGGAAGCTGAAGGCTCCGG
The DNA here is from genome assembly GCA_022706625.1 of Bacillota bacterium. GTDB lineage: Bacteria > Bacillota > Clostridia > Peptostreptococcales > Anaerovoracaceae > UBA1426. Next base: position 4,365 of record JAKJCD010000096.1, read on the forward strand.
ATTCCGAGGCTTTAGCACCGCAGATGAGAAAATCGAAAGCCGCAGTATAAATTGCAGTGATTGCGATAATCATTGCCAGGTCACAGTGCTGTACTCGGAAAAGGGTCAGCTCGGATGCTTCTCTGACCGCTGCGGCAAATATCAGCTGCGAAATCAAAAGCTCAATTAAATTCTTTGTTGAGCCTCTTGTATAATATGTAGACGATCAGCCCTTCCACTATGGTAACTGCCAAGGAAACGGGGGCTCTAAGCACTAACAGTTCCAAATAACCGGTGCCGTAGAGGCCTGACAGCAGCCAAGTGGTTAGGCCTATGCTTGTAATGATATTGCTCAGCAGGATCACTGCATAAACACGCCAGATGGTGATTTCCTTTAGAAAAACCTGTTTTAAAAGCCCCGGAATTATCCCCGTTAAAACAACGGGTATAGTTATGGGGGGATACCAGCCAAGGCCGGAAAAGAGGGACGCACCTACTATGTCTGCCACAGCTCCCGTAAGGCCGCCTGCCACGGGACCCAAAAGCAGACTGGCCAGTATTATGGGAATATTTCCGAAACTTATTCTGACGCTGTTGGTCAGCCAAACCACCATAAAGCGGGCAAGAACAATGCTGATTGCCGCAAATAGGGCCATCAGTATCAAGGTCTTCGTGTTTATCTTCTTCATAAAAAAATCCCCCTGTCCATAATGTAATACTACAATAAAGAAGGAAGATCTCTCATATGCTCCTTTAATGCAGCAGCGGACGCAATATTGTATCGCAACATTAGTTTTTCGTTCATGGGCAACATCCCATCCCATGACACTGCGCTTTCAGCCCCGACTCCTGGTTCGCATCGCGAAAACAGTTTACGGCGGGCTAAAGCTGACGCACAATATTTACTCTACTTGCCATAAAGATAGCATTGTCACAAAATATTTTCAATAGTGATTTTTTCATTTTCATAAAGAAATGAAAGCCGGTGGCGAATGTATGCCAGCTCTGCCATGGCGGAGCCTTTTTCCCGGGCCTTTGTATACGCATCGGCTTTGAATAGCGATGCCTCTGCCTCGCCAATGGAAATAGCATCGAAGAACAGTGAGAAGACCAGCCTTTTGTCTTTCCATTGCCGGAAGATATTATCTATGGCATCTTGCCCTTTGTCCCACTCTTCGACAGAAATTGCGGTTATTGCAGAGTCTATTTCCGCTTTCATCTTTTCGATGTCTGCATCAGCGCTGCTTATAAAAAGACCCCAAGCAATAAACAAAACAGCCGTTGCGGCAAGAACTATCCAAAATGCCTTCATTGCATTTCACTTTCCAAGGTTTTTGGTGTTGCTCCGGCAGAAGATGACTGTGATTTTGGGTGAACGTAGATGACACCGTTCTCATCTATAAAGCAGAGAAACACCTGCGAGTATTGGCTGATACCTTCGACGCCAAGGCGGCGCATTAAAACATTTTCTTCGATCGCTGCACGGCTAAGATTCTCTTTTTGAAGGACTCCGTCAGCAATCAGGACCATCGGCAGAGTCTCTGTGCCTTGAGGGACGCCCAGATCTTCTCTCGTTGCTGCATTTTTGCCGGGTTTTGGGATAACACTCATATCACCGTTCGCTTCTAAAATGGCAAAATCAACATCCGCTATTGATGGATAGTTTTTGATTCGCAGCTGCTGACTTAAATCATCGATAGTCATCCTGAACTTCTTCATCTCTTTTTCGTTGATAGTGCCTTTTTCTATGATAATGGATGCTTTCCCCTTTACTATGTCGTTGAACTTGGGACTTTTCACAGACAATATGGAAACGATCACCTGGACCAGAAGCAATCCTATCATAGCAGATACCCCTGTAATAACAGCTACATCGGGTGTTGCAATAGGCAGGGCTGCCAGTTCGGCGATCATAAAGAGGGCTACTAATTGGAATGGGTCCAGTTTGGATAATTCTCCCTTTCCCATTACCCGTATAACGAAGAGCGCAACCATATACAGGATAGCAGTTCTTAAAAAAACATTGAACAAAAGATCAACCTCCAAGTTTAATTAGAAATAGCTTTTACAAATACTTTGCTTGTTATTCTAAGGTTTGGTAGAATCAATTTGTATTACGGACAGTGCATAGCTCATAAACGGTCTGCAGATACAAAAAAATGAAATGACGGGCATAACGGATGAAATCAAATGTGAACTTCTTTTCGGGACTGTATATTTTTACTTACGCAGCAATAGGAGCACTATTTCCGCTTATTGCCCAATATCTTTACAGCATAGGTTTCTCCGGAAGTCAGATCGGGATCATAACGGCCTTGTCAACAGCCATAGGTATCTTATCCAATTCTCTTTGGGGCGGGATTTATCACCGAAGGCACAGGAGCAAAAAAATAATTCTTCTCCTGTGTATTCTGACGGCGCTGCTCTCGCTTTTGCTTATGGC
>JAKJCD010000096.1:6834-7062 GCA_022706625.1 Bacillota bacterium
TGTATGTTATAGTTTTTTTCTTCGAAAATCCTGTTTTCCCCCTGATAGATTCAACAGTCATGGAAGAAAATTATCCTTTCGGTTCGGCCAGGATGTGGGGATCTGTTGGATTTGCGACAGGTATAGGCATCGCAGGTGCGGTAGCGGAACGATTTGGCCTGTTAACAATTTTCCCGATGTTTTCCGTTCTTTTTCTGTTAACGGCGCTTCTGGTCGGAATTCATTTAA
>JAKJCD010000097.1 GCA_022706625.1 Bacillota bacterium
CAGCTGGAGGCCTTTGATGAAGGCCTTTTTGAGAGCCTCCTGGAGATCATCACCGCCGAGTCCGAAGAAAGGCTGAAATTCAAGCTGGCCAATGGGCTGGAGCTTGCCGAACCCATCGAAAGGACGGTGCGTTAATATGAAAAACAGGTACATCCCCTTTGGATACTGTCTTTCCGACGGGATCATCATAGCCCACGATACAGAAGCGGAAATGGTGCGGCTGGCTTTCCAGCAATACATAGCCGGGGAATCCTACAGCAGGATCGCCGCCCTGTTGGAAAAAACGGGCTGCCCTTACAACGAAGGAACAACTCTCTGGAACAAGAACATGGTGGGACGTATCCTGCAAAACCGCAAATATATCGGACAGGACGGATACCCCGCACTGGTCACAGAGGGAGAATTCACCCAGTCCATCCTGCTGCAGCAAACAAAATATACCCGCAAGGATATCCGGATACCACCGGAGGTAACAATCTTAAAAGGAAAAACGGTCTGCGGAGAATGTGGACAGCCCTACGAAAGGATTCTGGACAGACGGTACGGGGAAAGATGGAAATGCAAAAGCCCCGAATGCCGCACCGCAGTGAAAATCACCGACTCCCTGCTGACAGAACAGGTCACATCCCTGCTGAACCTTGCTATAGAGAATCCGATCATCATTAAAATCCCATCTGTAGGGGTCTCATGCCATGACATCGAAATAACAAGGCTCACCAATGAAATCAACCGGCAGCTGGATAAGACGGATTACGATGAGGAATACATCAAAATTCTGATCATGGCTCGGGCCGCCGCCCAATATGGGAACTGCTCAGACGGCCTCTTGCCCCAAAGGGCATGTAAAATCAAAGCAGCCCTTGAACAAAGTGAACCTACTGAAATATTTAATACGGAGCTGTTCGAATACACCGTAGACAAAGTCCTTATCCGGAAGGACGGGACGATATATATGATGCTGAAAATCGGACAGGTCCTTGATATAGAAAGGAGAGAAATGCCATGCTGACCGCACCAAGCGTTCCAGAGCCGCAAGCGATGCAGATAATCGTCATACCCGCCAATCCATTGGTAGCTCAAGAAAATGTCGTCACCCGCCAGCTTCGCGCCGCGGCATACTGCAGAGTTTCCACTGATCAGGAGGAACAGCTCAACAGCTACGAGGCACAGGTAGCGTATTATACCGACAAAATCATGGGCAACCCCGAATGGACCCTTGCCGGCATATTCGCCGACGAAGGCATCACAGGGACCTCGGTGAAAAAACGCTCCGATTTCCTGAAGATGATCCGCCTGTGCAGGAAAGGCAAGATCGATATTATACTGACCAAGTCCATCAGCCGGTTTGCCAGAAACACAGTGGACTGCCTGAATTACATACGGGAGCTGAAAGAGCTGGGTATACCGGTCATCTTCGAGAACGAAAATATCAATACGATGAAAGAAGACACGGAAATCATTATTACCATGCTGGCGGGTTTTGCCCAGGCTCAGAGTGAATCCATCAGCCAGAACGTCCGCTGGGGCAAACGGCAAAGCTTCAAAAAAGGAAAGGTTGCCTTTCAATACAAGAGAATCTATGGATACGAGCGCGGTGAGGATGATACTCCAAAGGTAGTCCCTGAACAAGCGGCTGTGGTAGAACGGATTTTTAAGAGCTACCTTGCCGGGAGCAGTGTGAAAGAAATAAAGGATAACCTGGAGAAAGACGGTATCCTGGCGGCGGGTGGAAAAGTCCAGTGGTCTGTCGGCGCCCTGCAATATATGCTTCAGAATGAAAAATACTGCGGCGATGCCCTTCTTCAAAAAACCTACGTGGATAACTGCATGACTAAAAAGACCAAGAAAAATAACGGGGAGCTTCCTAAATATCTGGTCAAAAATCACCATGAAAAAATCATCGACCACTGGCTCTTTGACAAGGTACAGGCGGAAATGGCCCGGCGTTCCGGAAAGAGAAAAGTCTCTGATAAGACCCTTACCGAGCAGTCTAAATACAGCAGCAAATATGCCTTGACAGAACTTCTCATCTGTGGGTGCTGCTGCACTCCCTATAGACGGGTGACCTGGTCAAAAAAAGGCAATAAAAAGATTGTGTGGCGGTGTATCAGCCGCCTGGACCATGGCACAAAATACTGTAAAGAGTCCCCCACCATCGAGGAAGAACAGCTCCATACCGCCGTCCTGCACGCCATCAACAACATGATGAGCAAGCGTGACCAGCTTGTCAACATCATCGAAACAAATCTGACGGTCACGCTATCCGGACAGGACAGCGATGAACTCAATCCTCTGGTTATCGAAAATAGAATCAAAGAACTGGAAGGCCTCACACTGGAACTGGTGGACATTATCTACAAGGAGAAAAACGCTGCAGCCTATGAGGATAAGCTCAGGACAATCACAGAGGAAATCAAGTCTCTGAAGGAAAGACAGGAACAATACCGGGCAGAGCTAAATAGCAGGGATGACCTCAACCGGCAGATGGATGATATCAGCCGGGCATTAGAGGACGCCCCCTTTGAAATATCGGAATTCAAGGACAACATCGTGCGGCAGTTTATCGACACCATCAAGGTGCTGGATAAAAATAACCTGCTGATCATTTTCAAAAACGGCATTAAGGTTGAACAGCCATTAATCGCATAGGAGAGTGAAAAAATGAAACACCACAGTACCAACACGGATATAAATGTCAAGCAACAGCACCCAAAATTAAAAGTAGCCTTTTACTGCCGTGTGGCAACCGCCGCACAGCTTGAAGAACCAGAGGCCAGGAAGCCGGTGCCCAAATTAGATATCCCTGCACCGGTATATCGGTCGGAGGAAATACTCCGACAGAACCTGGCAATGGAGCTTGATGCGATCCGGCCGGTATCCAGATTGGAGGCAATCTTACGGAACAACAGCAAATAACAAAATCATTTAGCGGGGTCAAACGGCTCCGCTTTTTATATATAAACGGAAAGACAATACATTGGGAAGGAGCAATCATATGACAAAGGAAGCTCTCAGCGAATTGCTGGATAAGGAAAACCTCGCCAGAGGTTATGTTTATCCCCATGACGGCAGCCGTCAGGAATACCTGTTTGAAAATACACCCTTCAATATCGCCAACTTTATTATGCTGCATCCTGAAGCCAGGGAAATCATTTTGACGGATGAACTGGATCGGAAAATCCTGAACACCTTTGGGCACTTTATTGACCGCTGCCCGGACCAGAAGCTGCTGCCCCGGATTTTAGAACATCTTATCCCCTTGCAGACATGCGAAAGAGAGCCGCAGGAAATTCCCGTTGCCACTGTGGAGGAAGCGGATGCTCTCTATGCGGAGCGTAATGAAATGGAAATGCACATGTAGGAGGTGAAAAAGTGGTTTACAATCGCGAAATGGTACAGAGAATCAAAGCTCAATATCCTGCGGGCACCCGCATCCGGCTTCAGTTCATGTCGGGAGAAGCGGATATACCCTCCGGAATTACAGGAACGGTGGACTTTGTGGATGATATCGGGCAGCTTCAAATGACCTGGGATAATGGCAGAGCACTTGCCCTTGTTCCCGGAGAGGATGCGTTTACAATTATCCCTCAATCGAAGCAAGAACCCCGTATGGAAGAAACATCGGAGATTCCCGAAAAGCAGCATCTTACCGAAAACGAAGGACAAAACGCACAGGAACAGTATAGGCAAAATATCCGCTTTCCTGTCGGACTAAGCTGGATGGCTTCCCCACAGGAGGATCTATTCATAGAAAACCGGATTGCGGAAATGTCCCCTAAAGAACGACTTATGCTGGAAGCGGCTATGCAAATGACACCGGTAGAAACAGCTATCGATTTTATCAATTTGTCATTCCAGCTTTACTGTTATGAAATATGTTACCCGGCAAAAGATGACAGGGAATTAGGTGAATACGTTGCCCGATATCTGGAGTATGGCAAGGACAGCGCCCTTTCTTATATTGATAAAGAAAAGCTGGGGCGGCAATACCGTACCAGGCAGAGTCCGGGTGTTTTCATAGGTAGTGCCTATGTATTCCCGACAGGCCAAACCGCCCAGCCGGTATATGACGGCACCAATTTGCCGGAGCTAAGAGATGACAGCTACAGCGTTAAGCTAAAATTGGTATCCGCTTCAAACAAAGAAGGCGTCTGGCTGCGTCTGCCCGATTATGCGGAAGTAAACAACGGCAGGCCCGACGAACTTCGGATCGCCCTCGATACGCTGGGCGTACCCTCCCTGCAGGAGTGCCGGGTACTTGAAGCGGTTTGTGTGCTGCCGAACATCCAGAACCTGTTAGAGCAATACGATTCACTTGACAAGCTGGTGTGGGATGGCAATAACCTCGGGTATGTTTTGGATGAACAATGGCAAGGAAAGCCTCACGCCATGAAACAATTTCAAGCGGCGATGGAGTATGAGGGCTGCGACCGTTTGGACTTTGCGCTCGATATCTCACAAAACCTGCACTGCTATAATTTTCTTCCGGATGCCGCCGCAGTGATAGAACACGGTAAAAAAGCAGCTATCGAAAACGGGCTGGTTCGCCCCGGCACATTAACGGCGGAATCATTCGATTATGAATCTTACGGTCACCAACAAATTCAAAATGCCGGGATGATATTAACGGACTATGGCTATATCTGGCGCAATGAAGAATCCTTTTATTACGATTACAGTCAAGCGCCAATAAAGCCAGAAATGTCAATGTGACAAGCGGTGGCTCCGCAGTATCATCAGGCGGGAGGTCACATGCGAATAATCGAGTATAAAATATTTCATCATACCTTGACATTATATCGCCGCACCGATATAATAATTGAAGGTGATGAAAATGACAATACAACAGCTTATGAAGGACATGCAGATGTCCCGCTATCGTTTATCGAAAATCAGTGAAATTCCATGGGCTACTCTTGCAGATATTTATTCCGGAAAAACCCGGCTGGATCGATGCAGTGCCGGGACACTTTCCAAGCTGTCTAAAGTACTCGGTCTTTCCATTGAAGAATTGCTTGCGCTGGATACAGAACAGGAAAAAGGAACATCCGATGGGAAACCGAATGGAAAAACATATTTGGAAACAGGATTGTCCGGGAGCGTCCAAGAATCAATTAAGCAATACTTAGAGGGCGAGAAAGATCAGGTGCTGCATCTTGACTGTTTATGGGGTGAATTATATGGAGCCATTAATGCCGATCTTTGGTCTGGCTTAATTACAGAGGAACAGGCAGGATACCTGCGAGAGAAATATCTTGATTTAGGCGGAAAGGAGGATGGTATTCATGATTGATTTTACTTCATGTGAAGTAAACAAATTCAGAGCTTACGGCGGAGCAAACGGAAATAAAATCAATGTATTGTATAAGGGCGACAGCTATATGCTGAAATTTCCTCCGGCTCCCAGCCGTAATAAAGCAATGAGCTACACCAACAGCTGTATCAGTGAATACCTTGCCTGCCATATCTTTGTCGCCCTTGGATTTAAGACACAGGAAACCCTGTTGGGAACCTATACTGATTCACGCGGAAAAGAAAAAGTAGTTGTAGCCTGTGGTGATTTTACTGAAGGTGGTAAAAAACTTATGGAGTTTGCCCATCTGAAGAATACCTGTATCAACAGCGAACAGAGTGGATATGGAAAGGAGCTTTCCTCCATCCAGCAGGCAATTAACGAGCAGACACTTCTGCCGCAGGATCAGCTTCGGGATTTCTTTTGGGATATGTTTATTGCTGATGCACTACTCGGCAATTTTGACAGACACAATGGCAATTGGGGCATTCTTGTGGATGAGCAGTCTAAGACGGCTGAAATTGCTCCGGTTTATGATTGCGGCTCTTGCCTCTACCCGCAGCTTGCCGTCAACGATATGGAGACTGTCCTAAATAATGAAGATGAGCTCGACAAGCGTATCTATGTCTTTCCTGCTTCATCTATTGAGGAAAACGGAAAGAAAATATCCTACTTCGAATTTATCTCATCTCTAAAAAATCAAGACTGCACTGCAGCGCTAAAAAGAGTTTCTGCACGGATTGATATGGAAAAAATTCAAGCGCTCATTGATGAAACGCCGACACTGCTTCCAATACAAAAGGAATTCTATACAGTGATACTCTCAGAGCGAAAGGCAAAGATTATTGATTACAGTATGGAACAACTCATGAAGCTGGAAAAGCTGGAACCGGAGCAAGAGGGACTGAAAAATCAGGGACAGCAATTTTCTATGTAACTTGAATGGACAGTTGATGATTTCTCTTGTTATATAAATTAATATTAGTCTGAAACTAATGAATTTTAATAAAATGAGTGGCATCTATTTTGACCTAACTTCCCAAAATGTAAATTAGGGCACTTGCCTTTAAGGTGAGTGCTTTTTCTCATATCACTTCAATTTGTTCTTCTTTTCTATATACTCCATTAGCTTTTTATTTGTCCTCTTATATTTATAATATTCAAGTATATTTGCCGCAATAATTATTACTAATGCTATAATAAGAACAATAACCAAATCTGTACCGGTAAAATTCTCAACTCCATAAAAATATAGTGATAATATGGCAATTAAAGTAATAAACAACGCAATAAGATTGTTAATGATGAAGTACGAGATTGGTTTAGCATTCTTAATCGGAAGCAACGCCATGATAAAAGTAATGATTGTGCCAACAATAAGACCGATTATTCCACTGATAAGGACACATATGATCAGTGATTTCATATCCGGGACAGGATTCAATACAATCTGAGCAAACAGACCAATAATTGTACCAATCACCAATGAAAAAAGTATGTTTTTTATATCAATTCTATCCAACATATATATGCTCCTTACATATCCAAGGTTTTT
>JAKJCD010000098.1:0-4005 GCA_022706625.1 Bacillota bacterium
AGACGGAACTATAGACTTGGGTGAGCTTCGGACATTGTACAACAGTAAACTAAAACCTCTTTTTCCCACCGCCGTTTCCCTGTCGCCCATAGCAGAAGCACCGGTTTCCTGCCCCCTCGCTCCTGGTCCGGACCTAAATAGAACCGGTATAAAGTCTTCCTTCGATCCGGTCATAAGACCATATTCTAAATTGGCTAAACCCAAAGCCTTGATTCTCGTTTTCCCCGGCACCGGCGGCGAATACGATGCTGCCAAAGCTTTTGAACGTGCGGGAGGCAACCCCGAAATTGAGGTGATCAGAAACCTTGCAGCATCCGATGCAGCAAACAGCTATACTAGAATAAGCCAAAAAATCCGTGAATCTCAAATCATCGTCCTTCCCGGCGGGGCTTCTCTGGGCGATGAACCGGACGGCGCCGGGAAGTTTATCGCCTTGTTTTTACGGAACCCCGCAATAGAGGAAGAGCTGCGGCTTTTACTTGAAAACCGGGATGGTCTGATGCTTGGCATTTCCAACGGCTTTCAGGCACTTATCAAATCGGGGCTTCTTCCTTACGGCCGCATAACGGATCCGACCCCCCACTCACCGGCCCTTGCCGTTAATCCCTTGGGGAAGCATCAGTCTTTAATGATTCATACTCGTATCACTGCTAACAGCTCTCCCTGGTTTTCAGGCACCAGGGTCGGCGAAGTATACACAATGCCCATATCCCATAAAGAAGGGCGGTTTACTGCGGATGATATTCTGCTGAAACAGCTTTTCGAAAACGGTCAAATCGCTGCTCAGTATGCGGATCTGTCAGGAAACCCCACTATGGATATGCGTTTCAACCCTGCCGGTTCGGCTATGGCCGTTGAAGCTCTCACATCCCCCGATGGCAGGATTCTGGGAAAAATGGGGCATTTTGAGCGATCAGGAAGTCTGCTTTACAAAAATATTCCGGGTAATAAAGAACTGCGGTTATTTGAAAATGCCGTTCGGTATTACGGGATTTAATTAAGTGGCAATATTATATGAATATTCTGTCTTTGTTAAATAAGTATTTATTGAATTTTCAGTAATTAGTTATTGACAAACACTTTCCTTTGTTGTAACATTAAAATACTCAAAGAAAGCAGCCCAAAAGTACCCGAAACCCTCATAGGAAAAGGCAAGACCCCAGTATTTGAGAAGCTCGGCGAAGATGAAGATAAGGCGCAAGTAAGTGAGGAACTCCGGTAAAAGGCAAATGCCTGTTATCGGATCCGCTCCAAAACGGTCGCCTGAAAAAAAGATGACCTGCTGAAACAAGATTTGAAGTACAGGAAAACCTGAGCGAAGTAAATTTAAATAAGCAGGGATCGGAGATAAAGGTATAAGACCGTCCCGTCATTGGAGCAAAAGGAAGGAGGATGTACTCTATTGAGCTACACTCCGCAGAAAGGGTAGATACCATCCAAACAGGAATGTTATCTGCCCTTTCTCGTTGTCCTGAATTGATTATACTTCGGCATATCACAGTTAATTTGAAACTTTAATATTCGCCCGAATATTATTCTCGTTTTCAGACACACTAAAAAACGGAGGTGATTATTATGACAGTTCAATTGACTACGAAAGAAAGAATGCTGCTGCAGGATCAAAAGTCTCAGGAAGAGCTATGTGTAAAAAAATACAGCAGCTATTCCGGGTTGGCTCAGGATCCCCAGCTGAAACAGCTGTTCAGCACTTTATCCCAAAAAGAGCAGGAACATCTTAATTCTATAAACCAGATTATGGCCGGCCAGATTCCAAGCATCGGGGCTCAATCCGGCGGTCAATCCATGCAAAAAGCCATGCAGCCCGGCATGCAGTCCCAGGCACAATCCGGAATGTCCGGCAGTGCCAGTCAGGCCTTTTCCGGCTCTTCCGGTCAATCAGGTCCGGGATCAGGGTGGACCCAAAGCGGGCAAGGCGGGATGTTCAATGATAAAAATCTTTGCTCAGATATGCTCGCAACAGAAAAATATGTGTCAAGTGCCTACGATACCGCCATCTTTGAATGCACTGATACAGGCATCCGGCAGGTTTTAAACCACATTCAAAAGGAAGAGCAGGAGCACGGAGAACAGATTTTCAACTATATGCAAAGCCACGGCATGTACAGCGTTCAGTAATCCGGCATCTAAGCGGCAAATCGGAAACAGCATCATCCTTTGATCAAATGCTTAATATTTCGGGTTATGACAGGCATCCGGCCATAACCCGAAAGGATGCTATTTGCTTTCTACAAATTGGATGCTGACACCGTTTGGATCCTTAATATAAAAGAAACCGATATCCGGTCCGGGATAGAAAGGTCCGCCTGTGATGGCGATGCCTTTTTCATTTACTAATGCCATTTGTTTATCCAAAGATTCGGCTTCAAATCCGATCGAGATTCCATCCTTATTGCCATGCCATTTGCCGGAACCGTCACTGACCAGTTCGACCTTTGTCTCCCCGTTCCCAAGGAACACTATTTCGCCGGATTCGATGGGAAATCTCCTGTCTATCCTGAGTCCTATGATTTCCTCATAAAACAGGACAGACTCTTCCATGTCCTTAACATTGATCGTACACCATAAAAATTTCACTTGTCTGCCTCCTCTCTATTTTACTGCATTCAATTACTGTCTCCTGCAGTAAAGATAAGATTATCACGTTCACATGCCTGCTGCAAGTTTGGGGCCTCGGCGGACGGTCGATAATGGCTGTGGCTCGATCACATAGATCGAGCCACAGCCCCCTCTGAATAAAGGCATGCAGGCAAATCCTGTTATGGATTTGCCTGCATGCCTTTGCTGTATGGGTAGATTACAACCGTTTACGGCCATACCCGATTTGGTTATTCGATCTCTACTCTGGAACGATTCAGAGCCTTATCCTGCTTTGGCACTATGATGTTTAAAATACCATTTTCCAATTTTGCTTTTATGCCTTCCGCCTGAGCATCTACCAGATAGATGCCTCGGCTCATGGAACAGTAGCGCCTTTCCTTATGGATATAATTCTTTTTCTCCTCATTGACGGTTTCTTCCCTTTTCACGAAAATGGTCAGCCTTCCGTCATTTATATCCACATTGACTTCTTCCTTTTTCGTCCCCGGAAGCTCCGCTTCGATGATGTATTCGTTTTTATTATCCTGTACATCAATCTTGAAAGTGTCCTGGGACAGGGCCTTTCCCGGCGGCCAGCTGTCACCTAAAAAATCCTGAAGCATGTCGTAAACATCCGGAAACCTTTCGTTACCTATCCTTAGCCCTCTCCTATATGGTACTAATCCTGCCATGATCAACCCTCCCTTCTTTTTCACTGATCAGGCTCTTTTGGGGCCTTTAGCACTCTAATGCCAAGAGTGCTAACTAATACTTATTATACCCTGCCTATAACATGATAATCATAATATTTTTATTTTTTATATTATTTTTTATGCTTTTGCCTTTTATATTGTCCGTAAGCGGGTATCTTAATACCCATGAAACACATTAAAGGAGGTTCTTACCATGTCTGATAAATATATCAAAAATATCGACTTTTCCGTGGTACTGCCTTTAGCTGACCAAGTGAGCTATCAGCCGGGTCAAATCGTCAGCAGGACCCTGGCACAGAATAAAGCTGTGAGCCTTACGCTTTTTGCCTTTGATAAAGGGGAAGAGATCAGCACCCATGAATCGGAAGGAGATGCTATGGTAATAGCATTAGACGGAACAGGCCAAATTACCATCGACGGGACGGACTACACCCTAAACGCAGGCGAGACAATAATCATGCCGTCCAGCAAGCCCCATTCGGTTTTTGCATCGGAGCAGTTTAAGATGTTCCTTATAGTGGTTTTCCCACAGCAGAAATAAATACTGTCGCTGCCCATTGCCGACCATGCCTTTTTTGCTGCTTGAAAATCTCCGCTGTTATCGGGTAGCTGTTTTTTTATCTTTGGAAAAACCTGATCGCCGTTTTGAGAACCAGGTCCAGCTGCCCCGGATCCATCAGGCTATGGAGCCCGT
>JAKJCD010000098.1:4048-6844 GCA_022706625.1 Bacillota bacterium
AAAAGGCGCCGTTTCATCAGCATCTCCGTGGATCATTGCGATCTTTGTCCTGCCCGGTTTGTACAAATTAAATACATCATGCTCTTCGAGATCGTCACAGAACTCTTTTGTGATCTTTAAAGGTCTGGGGGAATCCGATCCAAGAATAATAAAGCCTTGATTTTTAAGCTGCTCCGTATATTCCGGTGTTTCCGCATCCTTAAATATCTTTGGCATACTCACTGCCGCAGCCCGTAAAAAGGATTTTGTCCCGGCGTGCTGCCGCAATGCAAGATATAGAAGATTTATATAAGCACCGAAGCTGGATGAAAAATACATGATTTCCCCATCCGGTGCCAGGCTGCTTACATGAGCCTCCACCGAAGCCAAGTCTTTGAGGCAGTTTTCTATGCGAAACATTTCTCCGTCTGCGGGGCTCTCCCCGTGTCCCGGAAAATCGTAGGAAAAAACACCTATCCCATGAGCAGGGAGCCTTTCCATCAATGCCAATGCGGTTGGACTCCCTTTGCTGCTGCCAAAACCATGACTTATGATGACGACTGCCTTCTCATCGCCGGAAACATTATTCAAGCAGGAAATATCATAATTATTAGTTCCCGCTATGGTCTCTTTTATCATAAAAAACTACCTTTCTATCCATCTTTAAATCAATTCTATCTCAATATCCTGTGCTCCGTCCCAAAGTACCTTCCTGCCGAATTCGTAAAGCCTTGCATGAAGGCCTCCTTCTGTTTATCAATTATACTTTTATCAAAACCTGATCGATAGCCGGTTTCATGGACATAGTCCCGCCTCCCTGGCTTATGACCTGCATAACTAATTCGGGATTTTTGACTACGCTCCCCGCAAGAAGTGTTATATCATATTTTTCGAACACTTCAGCGCATAGAGGGGTGGATGGGCCCAGCAAGCAAACTGCCGCCGCATTTTTACAATAGGGTATTATGTCGTCGATAGTGTGATTTATAATACTTGTGGCGGTTATAACGACAGCGTCACACTCAGGAAGATACCTGGGTATCATCTCTGAGGGATATATGCCGCATCCCTCGCATACTTGCTGCTCGAAAATGTATACATTATTAGTCATGGTTTTCACTTTGGACAAAATAGGTTGAAAGTCACCCACCATTCCGAAAGTGTCTGATTCCCGCAGCATGAAGGCATCCAGCACATTCCCCTTAGGGAAGTTTTTGCCGGGGTCGTTCAACACGGCATTAATGGCCGCAAGACCGATAGCGGCCTTCAGCCTGTCATCCTCCTTCGCCCATGGGATTATTTCCTCTGCATCCATACCGATGAGGCTGCCGGCAACCCCCAGGGTCCCGCAGCAGCACCCCAGCTCGTTTCTGAAGGTGTATGCGAGACCGCAGGCCTTATCATCCAGCATTACGCCGGTATATCCGAGCCCTGCCCGCACATCACCGATTTTCCTCTTTTTTGTATCGATAAGCGCTCGTTCGATCAATTCGCCTATTATCATCATCCCTGCCCTCCACTAATGCATATTGCTTTCGCTGCACCTTTTCTAAGTATGCCATGAAAAAGCCTTACAGTAAAGCATTCCGGCCTCTGCTTCTTGGGCTTTGCTTTTTCTATCCGTTTCCTTTATAATTTCCCTAGATATTCTTATGAAATTGGGGAAAAAACGAGAAAATGAAACTTACAGTTCTGGTCGATAACAATACTTTTATAGACCGCTATTATTACGGCGAACCGGCGCTTTGCTTCTTTATTGAAGACAATGGGACAAGCCTTCTGCTGGATACGGGCTATTCCGGGCTGTTTATCAAAAATGCCCGGGATCTCAATGTTGATTTGGATTCGGTTACCGCCATCGCTATTTCCCACAGTCACAATGACCACACCGGAGGGCTTGCATACTTAGCGGCCCAAAACAGTCTCGGCGGGAAAAAAGTAATAGCTCACCCGGATGCTTTTAAATCAACGCTGTACGATGGTGAGGAAATAGGTTCGCCTTTGACGGCTGAGCAGCTGCAAGATATTTGTAACTTGATCCTTTCAAAAGAATCTGTCAAGATCAGTGACAACATTACTTTTTTAGGTGAAATCCCTTCGTACAACGATTTTGAAACCAGAGAAGCCATCGGGACTTATGCTGCCCCGGATGGAACACACCCGGATTTTGTCATTGATGATACGGCCCTTGCCTATAATAGCGGCAAAGGTCTTTTTATTATCACCGGCTGTTCCCACAGCGGTATCTGCAACATAATCGAACATGCCAAAAAAGTCTGTAACGAAGACCGGGTCATCGGTGTGATCGGAGGATTTCATTTATTTGACGTTTCTTTAAGATTGAAAAAGACCATTGACTATTTTATAGAAAACCGGCTGACCGAATTATATCCTTGTCACTGTGTTTCCTTCGCCGCCAAGGCAGAGATCCACAAACATATCCCCATTTTCGAAGTCGGAGTCGGGTTGAGCATTACCTTCACTCCTAATTAACGTTATCATCTAAATGTTCAATAAAAATGTTTACTATTTCGGGGTCAAATTGGGAACCGGCGTTGACACGTAGCTCTTCTTTTGCGTATTCCGGAGACAGGGCTTTTCGGTATGGCCCGTCCTGAGTCATGGCGTCATAGGCATCTGCAACAGCCAAAATCCTGGACAGCAGCGGGATCTCTTCTCCTATCAAACCTCTGGGATAACCTTTTCCGTCCCACCTTTCATGATGAGTCAATATGTATTCTGCTATATTCGACAAGTCAGGTACGGTCTGGGCGATGCGATATCCGATTTCGGGATGCTTTTTCATTATCAGCCATT
>JAKJCD010000099.1:0-363 GCA_022706625.1 Bacillota bacterium
TCCTCCAACGCGAATTATCGCCGCATCGGTGACCTTACGGGCACAGCCAACAGGACAGTGATTCCTATTTTTCTGAGTACGAATATGAGCGAATTGAAATGCTTTCCGGAATTTGAAGATCTTAATACTATCGCCGTTAAAGAATTTGCTCAAACCTTCTTTGGAGAAAGTCTGGATTTTGTCAGGCAGATCCATGGGAGCAAAGGCACACATATTTACATGTACGGGTACGGGGAGAAAGTTTTGACCATCAGCGCAAGCGGAAAGGTAGAGTATAAGAATAAGGAAACCTCTCAAAGCAGCCAACAAAGCTATTTTGAGGCTTTGGACACAGCTCTGCAATTTGTTGCGGCTCATGGCGGG
>JAKJCD010000099.1:373-6442 GCA_022706625.1 Bacillota bacterium
GTGGCAGACAGAGGAAGGAATGGAGATGTCTCCTTATGTCAGATTTGCAAAGGCTGTAGAGAATAATAAACAAAAGGGATATCGTATCATATTCGGTATGAGGCTGAGGCCGGAATCGCTTTACCTGGAATCAAGTCATTCTGTAATGGTCGAGGTGATACACGGGCAGGTCACACAGTATTTGCGGGATATGGTATATGTAGAAGAACCGGAGTACCTGAAGCAGGAGGTAACAGCAAAAAGAGAGGCTTTCTCTGTAATCAATATGATAGCGCACAATTACACATACATCGCTTCGGTTCTGTCAGAGAGTGGGTATGATTTCAGCGGTCTTGAAGGGGAAGCGCTTTTTGATGCAGTTTCTGACCTGGTCGTTTTTGTTAAGGCAGGATATGTGAAGCCCGAGTATGCAGAAAATAAGGAAAATGTACTTTTTCCGGCATGGATAGTGAACACCGGAAGCACTTTGATCTATTTCGATTTGTATAGTGCCGAACCTCTAGGGCATACAGATCTTTGGGAAGAATAAAGGGAATAAAATGGATTGGACGAAAGCGAAGACGATTTTAATAGTAGCCTTGCTGATAACGAATATATTTCTTTTGTGTCTCTATTTTTCGATGAAAACGGATAACGGCCCGACAGAAGAAAGGCTTCAGGCAGAGACGATCGCATTGCTTGAAGAAAAGCAGATTTATATCAGAGGCAATCTTCCGGACGAACATCAGAAAATGCCGGTTTTAATAGTTGAATACGATAGGCTCGATCCCGAGTATATTTCACAGAAAATAGACGAGCAAAAACCGTCGGATGAGGAGTATGTATCCCGCGAAGAGGTTTTGAAAAAGACTGAAGAATTTCTGAAAGACTGCGGGCTCTGGAATAAAAATGTGGTTCTGAACAAGGTCGAACAGAACGAGGATACATTCATAGTATCTTACCGAAACGAATACGAAGGCATCCCGATAGAAGACAGTTATATAATCTGCACCGTAAGAAAAGGCGCAGTAAAAGAAATCGACAGATTTTGGCTTAAGCCCGTCGGTTACGGAAAGTCAAAAAAGGCTACGCTTTCGGCTTCCGCCGCTCTTATCGATCTCATGAGGAGCAAGAACGAAAGGGATGCTATCCTTGTAGAGGATATTAAAATGGTTTATTGGCTGGATCCTTCGGATTATGAAGGAGAAACAGCTGTTTCTGATACAGCTCTTCCTGCATGGAGGATCACTTATAATGAAGGACAGATAAAACATGTTCCGGCATACAGTGATTAATAAAAGAAAGGCATGATATGACATTGGAATTTTGTTCTTTTTCCAGCGGCAGCAACGGAAACTGCTATCTGATTAAATCCGAAACAACAGCCATTCTGGTGGATGCGGGCATAAGCACAAAAAGGATAGTAAGCGGTCTTTCATCAACAAATACTTCCTCCGGGCAGTTGGCCGCCCTTTTGTTGACTCATGAACACAGCGACCATGTCAAAAGTCTTTCGGTATTGATGAGGAAATTTGGAGATGTTTTAGCCTATGCAAATGAAAAGACCTGGGCAGCCATAAATCAGAGTATAGACCGTTCCAGGATGAAAAATTTTACTACAGGGACGTCGTTTGAAATCGGAGACATAGGGGTAAACACTTTTCAGGTATGCCATGACGCCGCCGACCCAGTGGGGTATTCGTTTTTTAAAGCGGGAAAACAGATCAGCATATTAACGGATACCGGCTGCATTGAAGAAGGGATGTTGGATGAGATTAGGGAAGCCGATCTGCTGGTGCTTGAAGCAAATCACGATGTCGATATGTTGAAAATTGGCAGATATCCATGGTTTCTCAAAAAAAGGATACTAGGTGATAAAGGTCATCTTTCCAATGAATCAGCAGCGAAAATGTTGGTAAGACTACTATCTGAAAAAGATAAGAAGCGAAGGATTCTTCTTGCCCATCTCAGCAGGGAAAATAATTTCCCTGAGATGGCATATCAAACAGTAAAAAATATCCTTGAAGAAGAAAACTACTATATCGGTAAACATGTTGAATTGGATACTATCATAAGAGACGAGATGAGTATCCTTTATCAGGTATGATTGTGCTGACAGGGGGTGAAACAATATCATGGATGAAGAAAAAACAATGTATGAGACAGAAGGAGATCAGCCAAATTTCGTGCTTGTTCAAGAGGAGGAAAAGGATGAGCTCAGCAATGACCCGGAAGAGAGGTGCGACAATGATCATGCAGCCCGGGATGTACCGGCATCAACTCCGGAGCAGCATCTGAAAAGAAAAGGCCGCTTTAACTTTAAAAGGTTTATGGCTGTTTTGCTTATCGCAGCGCTTTCTGCCTCAGCCGGTTTTGCAGGCGGTATTGCTGCGATACAATATAAAGCAGCAGACTATATATCAGAGGGAACGAGAAACCAGATCACCATCAACCCAACGGATAATGTGAATATAGGAGAAGCAGTTGCGGCTAAAGTCATTCCTTCCGTTGTGGGGATAAGCACCACCCAGGAGGTGATAAGGCAAAATATTTTCGGAATGCAGCAGGGCCAGCTGATCCAGGGCGTTGGGACAGGATTCATTGTCAGGGAGGATGGATATATCCTGACCAATTCACACGTAGTCGATGACGGAAGTGCACAAACCATCACGGTTCAGCTTACCGATGGCCGTGAATTGAAAGGGACAGTGCTTTGGAGCGATTCTTCCCTGGATCTTGCTATAGTAAAAATCGATGTTGACAATCTTGTTGCTGTTGAGCTGGGTGATTCGGATAAAGTTAATATCGGCGCCTATGCGGTGGCTATAGGAAACCCCTTCGGGCTTGTTTTCGACCGGAGCGTCACTCAGGGAGTCATCAGCGGACTCAATCGAACGATAACCGTCGGTAACAGCACCCAGTCTGTTACTATGGAAGGGCTGATACAGACTGATGCCTCGATCAATTCAGGCAACAGCGGAGGGCCGCTTTTGAACAGCAAGGGGCAGGTCATAGGGATAAACTCAGCAAAAGCCGCATCCGGGGAGGGCCTTGGCTTTGCCATCCCCATCAATACGGCAAAGCCTATAATGGAAGAGGTCATGAAAACGGGGACATTCAAAAAGGCCTATTTAGGTATTTCAGGAGCGGATGCATCTCTTTATTTGCAGTATTATCCAGATAAGGATTTGGGCACGAAAACAGGAGTATATATAAGCCGCATTTACGATGGTTCTCCCGCCTATCTTGCAGGTATCCAGCAGGGGGATGTGATCACGGCTATCAATGATACAAAAGTCAATACGATGGAACAGCTCACTAAGCACTTATTTTCTTACAAGCCCGGTGATGAGATAACCGTTCACGTGTTCAGAGACAGGAAGGAAATCAAATTAGCTCTTGTCTTGGGGGTTTCTCCGGAATGATCACTGCAGGATAAGGACATATAGAACTGGTTAGACCAATGAATATACAGGTGATATGCGTAGGCAGATTAAAGGAAGAATATTGGACCGAGGCGCTTTCGGAGTACAGAAAGCGCCTCGGTAAGTATTGCAGTCTTTCTATTGAAGAAGTAAAAGAAGAAAGGCTGCCGGATAACGCTAAAAGTGTGCAGGAAGAGACTGTAAAAGAAGAAGAAGGAAAGAGGATTCTTGAAAGAATAAGGACCTCAAGTTATGTTATAGCTCTTGATATAAGAGGCACTGAGCTTTCGTCGGAAGCCATGGCGGAAAAAATAAACGGCCTCTGTATCAGAAGCCGGAGCGATATCACGTTTATCATAGGAGGTTCATTGGGGCTTTCAAAAGATGTGCTTTCAAAGTCGGATTTTCGGTTGTCTTTTTCCAAGATGACTTTTCCGCATCAGATGATGCGGATCATTCTTCTTGAACAGCTGTATCGCAGCTTCAAGATAAACAGAAACGAAATCTATCACAAATAAACGGCATTGCGGCGCTGTGCCGCTGCTCAACCGAATTTTTTAACGGCATCTATGTATTTTGCCAGAACACCGAGGTTAACAAAATAGTAAGAGAATTTATCCTCTTTTTTGATTTGGACTAAGCCGGCTTCAGCCAGTTTTTTTATGTGCTGAGATATGGTTGCCTGAGAGTAATCAAAAGCGGCGACTACATCCTTGTTGCATATCATTGTGCGATTTCGGTTGCTTACAAAAATAAAACGAAAGATCTTAAGCCTGGCGGGATGGGCCAGCGCGTCGGAAACACGGGCAGTCAGCATTACTTCTTCTTCGTGGAATTCGTCGGGTTCTTTTCTAAGTCTCATCTGCAAATCCTCTCATATCGTATAATAACAATGCACTGTTTATTATAGGAGACAAGACGTTTTGAGTCAAGACTAAGACAGTGCAAAATTATTTGCGCAGGCTTGAGTGTTGTGATAGTCTGTTATCAAACAGATGTGGAGGATATTATGATCAAAGGCAAAGACTATAAGAAAATCACCGAAGAAATATTCCGCCTTATGGAGGAAGGCCTTCATGTTGTAGATAAAGAAGGCAGGACGATAATTTATAATGATGCCATGGCAAATATGGAGAAAATGAATCGGAATGAAGTTTTAAAAAAACCTTTTCGCGAAATGTTCAGTCATATCGAGGAGGATCGGAGCACCATACTTCAGGCATTGAAATACGGTAAAACAACTTTAAACGTTCAACAAACATACCGAAATATCGATGGAAAGGAAATCACAACGGTAAACAGTACATATCCTTTGACATTTGACGGAAAGATTGCAGGGGCGGTTGAGATAGCCAGAAATATTACGGACGTCCAAAAGCTGTCTCACACTATAATGAACTTTCAGCAGGAGATTACGGAACCGGAAGATATAAGGGAAAAGAGGATCAAGGCCTATAGCTTTGATATGATAATAGGAAAGAACAAACGCTTTGCGGACGTGGTTGAACGTGCGAAAAAAGCAGCCCAAAGCGACGCCTCCGTTCTTATCTACGGGGAAACGGGAACCGGCAAAGAGCTTTTTGCTCAGAGTATCCATTATCACAGCGACAGAAGAAGCAAGCCGCTGCTGGCGCAAAACTGCGCCGCCTTGCCTGAAAGCCTGCTGGAAGGTATTTTGTTCGGTACGGCAAAGGGAGGGTTTACAGGCGCTATGGACAGGGCAGGCTTATTCGAGCAGGCCGATGGCGGGACCCTCCTTCTGGATGAGATAAATGCAATGCCCTACGAACTTCAGGGGAAGCTGCTTAGAGTGCTTCAGGAGGACTACCTTCGCAGAGTCGGGGGAACGAAAGACATACCTCTCAATGTCCGTATCATCGCAACGATCAATGAACCTGCGGAAAAGCTCATTGAAAAAGGACTTTTGCGCAAAGACCTGTACTATCGCCTGGCAATTATTAATATCAATGTTCCTCCCTTGAGGGAGAGAAGAGATGATATTCTGCTGCTTGCGGAGAAATTTCTGGACAAGCACAACAAACGCTTTGTGAAGGAGCTCTGGATGATTTCGGATCCTGCGAAGAAAGAGCTGCTGGATCATGATTACCCGGGTAATGTGAGGGAGCTTGAGAATATCATAATGGCGGGAGTTTCTATGGCAGGAGATGAGCATGTGCTTACTGAGGAGCATCTTTACATCGAGAAAAATACTGTCACCGGTTCGGCGGAATACGAATTAGCATCTCAAATGGGTCTCTATGACTATTTAAAGCAAATCGAAGATCATCTAATAAAACAAGCTATGATTTCAAACGGGGGCAATATCAGCTGTGCGGCCCGGCAATTGGGGATAAAGCGTCAAACGCTTCAGCATAAGCTGAAAAAGTAAAGGGCCGCTGTTACCCAAAGGAAACACTTGCGGTCATCTGTTACTCATGAGTAACAGATGACCGCATCTTTTTTTGTTAAAAATAAAAGTCTTAAAAATAAAATGCTGATAATTCAATGATTTCAGGAAAGTATATTCTCTATGTGGTTAATGGCACGAATACTGCTATTTAAATGTAACTGTAGTTATTTTGCCTTATGAAAAGGAGGAGCAAAGAATGCAGAGGAATCAAAAACACTTATCTTTTTATTACGAGACAACAAAAGATTTCCCCGA
>JAKJCD010000099.1:6511-6776 GCA_022706625.1 Bacillota bacterium
CCTGGAATTTAAAGCTATGGGTGAATGGGAGAGGTGGATCCCCTTTCACGACCGGCTTGACGACATCGTGATCCCTAATACACAGAAATTGCTTAAATTCTTCAGAGACAACAACCTGACCGTTACTTTTGGCAGGATCGCATGCCTGCGGGAGGACGGTGAAGACAGGTCGCCGGTTCAAAAATCCGAAGGCTGGAACAACATGCTGATGCCTGTCGACGGCTATGCAGCACAAATGATTGATGAACTTGCACCTTTGAAAAAC
>JAKJCD010000009.1 GCA_022706625.1 Bacillota bacterium
AAAGCTAAATTTTCAAAACCCTGAGAACCCGCACAGGCAAAGGATTACAGGCGTTTTTCAAGCAACTGACCGAGTGGATTTCGAGTCAGCCCCGTTATGACCGCTTCGATATCCCTCCGTATATATACGCCGTTACCAGGCAATGTGATGAATTATAACACAGGCTGCGGTTTTTTACAACATAATAGTAAGCGTCTGGCGGATGACCTGACATACGGTTTGTCATACCTTAGCCTGATATTGACAGACAACAGCTCCTTTTTAAGTGGATTTGTTTTAGATTCAGATTTTGATTATTTCAGTTTCAATCAATAAGTGCAGGTTTAGCAGGATGCAGGCTTGCCTCAAAAGCGAAAAAGGGGCAAATCTTTTCATTTTAGAGCTTGACTTTTTATAGTTAGTCTTTTGAGTCTCAGTTTAATTTGTTATTCAAAAGGGGCATTTTCAAAAGTTATTGACACATAATGATAAGCGTCATATTATTAAGCGTCATGTGTCATGTGTTTTATGCGTGCTGTTGTAACCCTATTCGTTTCTAATGAATACTTTATCTGTATATAGTATTGAAATTGAAAGGAAGAAAAAATGAATATTCCAATCAGCAATGACATTCCACTCTGGGCAAACATACCGGCGCGCGGTCGGTATGCGGAAGTACAGACTAATAATCCTAAAGATTTTGGCCCCGAGCCTTTTGTAACAGATATTGAGGAAGCAACCGAGAGGAACAGGAATTTCCGTACTGCCTTATGGACCGGAAAACATTTGCAGCTGACACTTATGAGCATCGATGCCAATGATGATATAGGACTGGAGATACATCCGGATGTTGATCAGTTTTTACGTATAGAAGATGGAGTGGGGATAGTTATGATGGGGAACAGCAAAGATAATCTTCCATTTCAATGGCGCGTCGAGGATGGGTACGTGATATTTGTACCTGCCGGGACATGGCATAATATAATTAACACCGGGACTAAGCCTCTTAAGCTTTACTCGATCTATGCGCCGCCCCAGCACCCGGCAGGCACAGTCCATGTTACAAAGGCTGAAGCCGAAGAGCATTAGCGGTATGGCGGTACGATAAAATCCGGTTCGGAATCGAATATATAGAATATAGAGATTTTTAAGAAAAAATATTACTTTACAGTACGAACCGGATGTGTTAACATGTATTTGGTATTATAGATGTACGAATTGATTCACAAGTATTTGTAAGTCATTTTTCGTTGATGATTTTAAATACTCGTGAATTTTTTTACGACACGGGTACACAAATTAAGGAGGTATCTTTGATGAATAAAGGTACAGTAAAATGGTTCAATGAAAGTAAAGGTTATGGGTTTATTTCGAATGATGACGGCGGCGACGATGTATTCGTACATTTTTCCAGCATAGTAGCCGATGGCTTCAAAACCCTTACCGAAGGACAGAAAGTTACTTTTGATGTGGAGCAGGATCCGAAAAACAGCAGCAAACTACGTGCGGTAAACGTTCAGGGCGCATAATCGCACAGGCCGGGCTTATTATACCTGCAATCGGAAGGTTCTTCTGCTAAAAATCAGAAGACCTTCCTTTTTAGTTCAAATAAAACAAATAAAACAATAAAAAAGAAGCAAAAAAATGATTAACTCCAGGCTTGTATGTGTATAAAGTCAGTGTGTGTCTCTGCTGAACAATCAAACAGATCAAGATGGAGGGAATTAATAAATGATTAGACAAATTATTAAAATTGATGAAGCAAAGTGTAACGGATGCGGATTATGTGCGGCAGCCTGTCACGAAGGCGCCATCGCTTTGGTAGACGGAAAAGCAAAGCTTATACGGGATGATTATTGCGACGGCTTGGGGGATTGCCTGCCGGCGTGTCCCACCGGAGCCATTTCTTTCGAACAGAGGGAGGCTGCCCCTTATGATGAGGCTGCAGTTCAAGCCAAGGCGAATTCGGAAAAGCAAAAGACGGCACCTCTGCCATGCGGTTGCCCGGGGACACAGTCAAGAAGCCTTTCAAACAGACATTTGGAATCTCAACCGATACAAAAGGCTGCAGAGCAAGCTGCATATGCAAGTCAGTTGAGGCAGTGGCCTGTGCAGATCAAACTTGTTCCGGTAAATGCACCGTATTTTAATAACGCCAATTTGCTTATTGCAGCAGACTGTACTGCCTATGCTTATGGTAATCTCCATAACGACTTTATGAAAAACAAGGTTACATTAATCGGATGTCCGAAGTTGGATGCGGGCGACTATGCAGAAAAACTGACGGCTATTCTAAGCGAAAACAGTATTCGAAGCCTTACAGTTGTCAGAATGGAAGTGCCGTGCTGCGGCGGTATTGAAAATGCTGTAAAACAGGCTCTTATGAACTGCGGGAAGATGATCCCCTGGCAGGTAGTGACGATTTCAGCCGATGGGAGCATACTGGACTAATGGCATTATTTACTCTGGAAGCTCCGTAAAAATCAGACCTGCTCCCAAGCATAGGCCTTTAACATCAATAAAACCCCGTTTCTCTGTTTGTATGGTTTAAATGCATATAGAGCGGGGTTCTTTTTTATTAAGTAAAGGGTATGCCAGGTACAATAATGCGTAGAATTCATCCATTGCGCGGGACAGTAAATAGTGTTAAAATTAACTTGTATTCAGATGGATTATTTTGTATAAATCGACCAATTAACGGAATACTGCGATGCTGGGCTAAAGCACTAATGCGGTGCATAACGAATCATCATCGGCATCATGACATGAAGGAAGGGAAGACGGATGAGGAAAATTCTATTGGGAGAAGCAAAACTGACTATCGAAGAATTGATTGCTGCAGCAAGGGGCGAAGTTTTAGTCGCTTTGTCGGAGGAAGCCGAGGCCGCTGTAAACAAAGCAAGAGAAGTGGTGGAAAAGTGCGTATCGGAGGATAAGGTCGTTTACGGATTAACTACGGGATTTGGGAAGTTCAGCGATGTCACCATATCGGAAGAAGACACCCTTGCCCTGCAGGAAAATCTTATTATGAGCCATGCCTGCGGAGTAGGTGAACCTTTGCCCGACGAAGTGGTCAGAGCTATGATGCTGCTGAGAGTCAACGCACTATCAGTGGGATTTTCTGGCATACGTGTTTCAACTATAAAAACCCTTATAGAAATGCTGAATAAAGGAGTAATACCGGTGGTACCGTCTAAAGGCTCACTTGGAGCGAGCGGCGACTTGGTGCCCCTTGCACACATGTCCCTTGTTCTGCTGGGGATGGGAGAGGCAAAATATAAGGGCGAAAGAATGAGTGGCGAAAAGGCTATGAAAGCCGCCGGTATTACACCCGTCAAGCTCACTTCAAAGGAAGGTCTGGCCTTGATCAACGGGACTCCGGCAATGTGTTCTCTGGGAGCCCTTGCACTTGCCGATGCGATAAGACTTATGAAATCCGCTGATGTTATCGCGGCTCTGACCATGGAGGCTGAGTATGGTATAGCTGACGCCATGGATGAAAGGCTTCATATGATACGCCGTCAGCCGGGCCAGATAATAACTGCGGAAAACATGAGGAGACTGTTTAAAGGCAGCAAATACATCGGACATCAGGGTGTAAAGCGGGTCCAGGATGCTTATGCTTTCCGGTGCATCCCCCAGATCCACGGAGCTAGCAGGGATGCAATAAATTATGTTAAAAACACTATTGAAAACGAGCTGAATGCCGTGACGGATAACCCCATAATCTTCTCAGATACAGGCGAGGCTATCTCGGGGGGCAACTTTCACGGGCAGTATTTGGCTATCAGTCTTGATGTGCTTGGGATAGCTCTTTCAGAACTGGCAAATGTATCGGAAAGAAGAATAGAGCGCCTGGTGAACCCGGCTCTCAGCGGACTGCCGGCATTTTTAGTAAAGCACGGGGGCTTGAATTCGGGGATGATGATCGCTCAGTACACAGCTGCCTCACTGGTTTCGGAAAATAAGGTCCTGGCACATCCCGCATCCGTTGATTCCATACCGTCCTCCGCCAATCAGGAGGATCATGTTAGCATGGGAATGACCGCAGCGAGAAAAGCCCGGGAGATATTGAACAATGCAACCGAAGTTTTAGCTATCGAGGCTATGTGTGCGGCTCAGGCAGTCGAATTTCAGGGCAGCGAGGGCTTGTCTCCGGCAGGGGCGGCGGTATACAATGTTATAAGAAAGCAAGTGCCGCCTTTGGAAAAGGACAGGATACTCTATATAGATATTGAAAAGTGCTCGGCATTGCTAAGGAGCGGAGAAATCCTTAAAGCGGCGGAATCCGTCACCGGACCGCTGAAATAGCAGGGAGGTGAAAGAAGTGTTAAATAATAAGCGCATCGCAGATTCCATGAGTATTTGTCTCGGCGGAATCCTGCCCGAAAGGAAGCAGTTTTTAGAAGGGATTAGACGCGCACCTGTGAGAGAGTTCTCTTTGAGCGAGGAAGATACTGTATTAGCCTTAAAGAACGCTTTGCGTTATGTCCCTCCTGAGTGGCACAAGGAACTGATTCCGGAATTCTTAGAAGAGTTATTAAGCCGGGGAAGGGTATACGGCTATCGTTTTCGTCCGCCTGGCAGGATCAAAGCAAAACCCATTCATGAGTACAAGGGAAATTGCATAGAAGGCAAGGCATTTCAGCTTATGATCGATAATAATTTAGATTTTGATGTTGCATTGTACCCCTATGAATTGGTCACCTACGGCGAAACAGGGCAGGTTTGCCAAAACTGGATGCAGTATCTTTTGATAAAGAAATATTTAGAGGAGCTCACAGACGAACAAACTCTAGTGATTGCGTCAGGTCACCCGTCGGGTCTCTTTCAGTCTCACAAAAATTCCCCGAGGGCGATCATCACCAACGGACTGATGGTGGGACTCTTCGACGATCAAAGAAACTGGCACAGAGCGGCGGCTCTCGGAGTGGCGAATTATGGGCAGATGACGGCAGGCGGGTGGATGTACATCGGCCCTCAGGGGATCGTGCACGGCACATTCAATACACTGCTCAATGCCGGCAGACTGAAGCTCGGGATCCCCGATGGCGGGAACCTTGCCGGTAAGCTTTTTGTCAGCTCCGGCCTCGGCGGGATGAGCGGAGCTCAGGGCAAGGCCGCAGAAATCGCAGGCGGAGTATCCATAATTGCCGAGGTGGATCGATCTCGAATAAAAACACGCTTTGAACAGGGCTGGGTCAGTGATACAGCGGAGACGCCGGCTTCAGCTTATCAAAAGGCTGAAGAATATATAAAACAGGAAAAAGCTGCTGCGATCGCTTTTCACGGGAACATAGTCGATCTATTAGAATATGCCGACCGGTACGACATACACATCGATCTTTTATCGGACCAGACTTCATGCCATGCTGTATACGACGGCGGATACTGTCCTGCAGGATTGAGTTTTGAAGAAAGGACCAGGCTTCTTGCCGAGGATCATGCAAGATTCAAACAACTGGTTGACGAAACCCTTATAAGGCATTTTCATGTTATACAGAAACTTACAGCTAAAGGGACTTACTTCTTCGATTATGGTAACAGCTTTATGAAAGCGGTCTTCGATGCGGGGGCTGCGGAGATATGCCGAAACGGTAAGGATGAAATGGACGGCTTTATATTTCCTTCTTACGTTGAAGATATTTTAGGGCCGAGGCTTTTTGACTACGGATACGGACCATTCCGATGGGTTTGCCTTTCGGGCAAGCCCGAAGATCTAAGGAAAACGGATTTGGCGGCAATGGAATGCATAGACCCGAATCGGAGATATCAGGACCGCGACAACTATAACTGGATACGCGATGCTGAAAAGAATCATCTGGTGGTAGGCTCACAGGCGAGGATACTGTATCAGGATGCTTTGGGCAGAAGGGACATAGCTCTTCGTTTCAATAAACTGGTTCGAGACGGAGAGTGCGGGCCGATAATGTTAGGGAGAGATCACCACGACACCGGCGGTACCGATTCACCTTTCAGGGAAACCTCGAACATCAAAGACGGGAGCAACATCATGGCAGATATGGCCACTCAGGTCTTCGGAGGCAACTGTGCAAGAGGAATGAGCTTAGTGGCCCTTCACAACGGAGGCGGAGTCGGGATCGGCAAGGCCATCAACGGCGGCTTCGGCATGGTGCTGGACGGCAGCGAAAGAGTAGATGAGATCCTTAGAAGTGCCATCCCCTGGGATGTAATAGGCGGCGTAGCAAGAAGGGCCTGGGCACGTAATGAAAATGCAGTGGACACATGTATCGATTATAACGGTATCAGAGATAAAAATCACATAACATTGCCCTTTGTGGCAGAGGATGAGTATAAGCTTGCCGAATATGTACATGAGCAGTATAAAGCAAGATAAAGCTTAACATGATAATTAAAGGAGTGCTTAATATGGGATTTAACAGAATAATGGAGTGCGTTCCAAATTTCAGTGAGGGAAAAGATCTGAAAAAAGTAGAGAAAATTGCGGATGCTTTCAGGGCAAAGCCCGGAGTAAAGCTTTTAGATTATTCTTCGGACCCCGATCATAACCGAAGCGTCATCACAGTTGTAGGAGATCCTGAAGCTCTCCTTGAAGCTGTGACAGAAGCCGTTGGCACCGCAAGGGATATTATAGATATGAACCTCCATAAAGGGCAGCATCCAAGAATGGGTGCTGCGGACGTCGTTCCATTCATCCCCATAAGAAATGTCACCATGGAAGATGCTGTCGCTCTTTCTAAAGAAGTAGGAAAAGCCGTTGGCGAAAAATACGGTATACCCGTATTTATGTACGAAAAATCAGCAAGCTTTGCGCACAGAGAAAACCTGGCGGATGTCCGAAAAGGCCAATACGAAGGGCTGGCGGAAAAGATGAAGAATGCGGAGCTTTGGACGCCGGATTACGGGCCGTCCGCCCCGCACCCCACATTCGGCGCTGTTGCCATCGGGGCCAGGATGCCGCTTTGTGCCTATAATGTGAATCTTGGGACCGAAAGCATAGAGGTGGCTTCCGCTATTGCAAAGAAAGTCCGTTTTCTCGGCGGAGGGTTGCGTTTCTGCAAAGCTATGGGGGTTGAGCTTCATGACAGGAAGCAAACCCAGGTCTCGATGAACCTGACAGATTACACAAAGACATCTATTTACAGTGCTTTCGAAATGATTAAAATGGAGGCCGCAAGATATGGGGTTCCCGTTGTCGGCAGTGAGGTCATCGGGTTGTTACCCCAGCAAGCTTTGATAGATTGTGCGGAGTATTATTTACGAATAGAAAATTTCTCCAATGATCAGATAATTGAAAACCGTATTATGGAATAATTCTTCCTTAAGGAAGGCGGTGGCAGAATGACAAAGAAAATTTTGGCTCATGCAGCTCAGCTGGTGACCTGCAGCGGGTCTAAGGCTAAAAGAGGCAGCGATATGAATGACCTTCATATCATAGAAGACGGGGCGGTTATAATTACCGATGATATGATCAGTGCGGTAGGTACGACAGAGGAACTGCTGCCAAAGGCCGTTGGAGCTGAGATCATAGACTGCTGCGGTAAAGCTGTATTGCCGGGTTTTGTTGATTCGCATACTCATTTTATTTTCGGCGGCTATCGTCCTTTAGAGTTTTCATGGCGGCTTTCAGGGGTAAGCTACATGGAGATCATGAAGCGCGGAGGCGGGATCAATGCCACCACCATCCCCACAAGAACCGCCTCTTTGGAACAATTAAAGATAGACGGAAAAAAACGACTGTCTTCTATGCTCTCATACGGTGTTACTACTGTTGAAGGAAAGAGCGGATACGGATTGGATGCCGATACGGAAATCAAACAACTTGAAGCTATGAGGCAGTTAAATCAAGAGCACCCGATAGATATAGTCACTACTTTTATGGGGGCCCATTCCGTACCTTCGGAGTTTTCGGGCAGAACCGACGATTATGTGGATTACATCATAGCGGAAGTGCTGCCGGCTGTGGCAGCAGGAAAGCTTGCGGAGTTCTGCGATGTTTTTTGCGAAGCTGATGTATTCGATATCGAGCAATCCCGCAGGCTGCTTCTTGCCGCAAAGGATCATGGAATGAAAATAAAGCTGCATGCGGACGAGATCATAAGGATCGGAGGGACGGAATTAGCTGCGGAGCTTGGTGCGGTTTCGGCAGACCACCTGCTTCAGGCATCGGATAAAGGCATCGGGATGATGGCGGAAAAAGGTGTTATAGCGACCTTGCTTCCCGCCACTGCATTCAGCCTTAAAGAACCTTATGCAAGAGCCCGTAAGATGATCGACAGCGGCTGTGCCGTCGCTATGGCCACTGATTTCAACCCGGGGAGCTGTTTTACAAACTCCGTTCCACTTTTATTTGCTCTTGCTACCATATACATGGGTATGACAATAGAGGAAGCAGTCACCGCCATGACCATCAACGGCGCTGCTGCACTTAAAAGGGAAGAAGAAATAGGAAGCATTGATGCGGGAAAGAAAGCAGACATCATTGTATTGGAATTCCCAAGCTACCAATTCCTTCACTATCACTTCGCCGTGAACATCGTTGAGAGAGTGTTCAAATCGGGAGAGTTGGTGTATGATAAGCGGAAGTGCCATGGGGAGCAGCTTTAATCCTTCAAAACGAATTTTGCAATAATTATGAAAGGGAAAGGCAAATGTTTAAGCAACTCTCTATTGATCAATTTACGAAAACACTGGCTTCGGATTCTCCGGCACCGGGAGGCGGAAGTGCCGCCGCTATGGCCGGCGCCGCAGCGGGAAGCCTTGTGGCTATGGTAGCGTCTCTAACGGCGGGTAAGAAGGGTTATGAAGAGCACTGGGATGAGATGAGTAAAATCAGCGAAGAAATGGAAGGTGTCAGGAGCTTCTTTTTGGAAGCCATGGACAGGGATGCAGATTCCTATGCAAAGGTTATCGGTTGTTTCAAGCTTCCTAAAAACAGCGAAGAAGAAAAAAAGCTCCGGTCCGAGGCAATTCAGGATGCACTTTACGGAGCAGCATTAGTCCCTCTGGAAATAGCAGAGAAAGCAGCTGGTATTTTTGAATATGCTAAGAGCGTTATCGAAAAAGGCAATGAAAATGCCGCTTCAGATGGTGCTGTGGCGGCATTGATGGCACGGGCTTCAGTGAAAGGGGCTTTATACAACGTCAAAATAAATGCAGCCTCTCTAAAAGATCCTGCGAGGAAAGCGGGATTGCTTGAAAAGGCAGCGGATCTTGAAACAAAAGCCGATGCGGCAGAGCAGGAGATCCTTGGGTTGCTTGTATTTTAAAGCTACCGGAGTGCCGGTATGCTAAGCTACGATCGCTTCCAATGCGAGCTGCATCATATCAGTAAACGACTTTTCGCGCTGCTCGGCAGTCAGTCTGCCTCCTGTGACGAAATGATCGCTGATGGTGACCATGGTCAGGGCTCTGGCATTAAGCCGGGCAGCATTCATATAGAGTGCCGCAGCCTCCATTTCGACAGCCATAACACCCATTTTAGCCCATGATTTCCACCAGCCCGGGTCGTCTTCGTAGAATACATCGCAGGATACTATATTTCCCGCGTGTATCGGGATATCCTCATTATCGGAAGCCTGCTTGACCTTAAGTAGAAGGTCAAAATCGCAGCAGGGAGCGAAAAAGCCGGAAAGACCGTAAGTATGCTGCCAGCCGGAGTCAGTGGAAGCACTCAGCCCCACTACGATATCCATCAGTTTGATATCTTCGTGAAAGGAACCGGCGGAGCCTACCCTTATAAGATTTTGAACCCCATATTCTTTTATCAGCTCATAGCTGTATATACCCATGGATGGCATCCCCATGCCGGAACCCTGAACAGAAACAGGAACTCCCTTGTAGCTTCCTGTATAGCCGAGCATTCCGCGGATCTCATTATAACATCTGGGATTTTCAAGGAAATTTTCCGCAATAAATTTCGCTCTCAGAGGATCTCCGGGCAAAAGGATGGATTCGGCTATATCGCCATTATTTGCTGCATTGATATGGGCTGTACTCATTGGCGTTCTCCTTTACCTGATTACAATAGCATTTACAGTTTCTTAGTTTTTATATAGCAATAGTATAGCATAAAATATAACACATTCGCATAAATCCTTTCTTCGTTTATTAAAACGATGCTTTACCGAATATATAACATGGAGTATCATGAATGTAATTGCATGTGAAGGAGCTTTGATAATGAAAGACAATAACCTTGAAAGCAGATATCATGAAGCAGAAAAAATCACATCGTTGAAGCAGATGCTGAAAGTCAGTGCGGAAAAGTATAATGAACGACCGGCATTCCTTGTTAAAAAGGAAAAGGGAGGAAACTACGAGGGGATAAAATATAAACAGCTTAAAAATGATGTGGATGCTTTGGGCACAGCACTATTAAACATGGGCTATGGCGGTTCAAAAATAGCGATAATAGGGGAAAACTGCTATGAATGGATAACCACCTATCTGGCGGTAGTTAACGGGGCCGGGGTAGTTGTGCCACTAGATAAAGAACTCAATCAGGAAGAGATATATAATCTTATTGCGACAGCGGAATGCAGCGCAGTTTTTTTTACTGATACATACGAAAACATATTCAAAGGTCATCCGATAAATCACAAGGTGAGAATGAAAGTCTACGGCGACCGCACCGGTCTGTCGGAAAAGCTTGAGGAAGAACCTGCAAACGAAGGTATTATCAACTGGACAAGCATGGTAGCCCGGGGCGAGGCTTTGATGCAGCAAGGAGACAGCAGCTTTATTGATATAGAACCGGACCCGGAAGAAATGAGGATGCTGCTTTTCAGCTCGGGGACGACAGGAAACGCCAAAGGGATAATGCTTTGTCATAAAAATATCGCAAGCAATATTATTGACACTCGCAGGATAGTAGAAGTCACTCCGGAGGACAGGACTCTTTCGATATTGCCCATCCATCACACCTTTGAAAACACCTTGGGGATGCTGCTTATACTATATAGCGGCGCTTCCGCGGCATTCTGCGAAGGTTTAAAATACGTAACGAAGAATTTTTCTGAAGCGCAGGCTACTATCCTGGTCGGCGTACCTCTTATATTTGAGTCGATTTACAATAAGATATAGAAACAAGCCGAAAAAAATAAACTGGACGGAGCTTTAAGAAAAGCCATAAAGCTGAACCGATTTTTGAAAAGTCTGGGCTTCTCCGCCGAAAAAAAGCTTTTCAAGACAATACACGAAAGCTTTGGCGGAAAACTCCGTATGGTGGTTACCGGCGCGGCTGCCATAGATCCGAATGTTTTAAGGGGATTTGAGGATTTCGGCATAGCTATGCTGCAGGGTTACGGCTTGACTGAGTGTTCCCCTCTTGTGTCAGGGACCCCCGATTATTCCGACAGGTGCAGAAAAGCCGGGTCTGTTGGGCCGGCCGTTGCCTCTGGTGAAATCAGGATAGACGACCCCGACGAAGAAGGCATCGGGGAGATCGTATACAGAGGCCCTAATGTCATGCTAGGCTACTATAAAATGCCGGAGGAGTCGGCTGCTGTGCTTAAGGACGGATGGTTTTATACCGGCGATTTAGGATTTCTGGATAATGAAGGTTGGCTTTATATAACAGGACGAAAAAAGAACGTCATTGTTACAAAGACAGGGAAAAATATATATCCCGAAGAAATCGAGCTCTATGTGAATCGCAGTAAATATGTCCACGAAAGCCTGGTACACGGTGTGAATGAGGGTGACGATGCAGGAACAACTGTAGGCATCCAGATTCATCCCGCATACGATATCATATATGAGGAGTTCGGGGCGGAGTACGATGATGCCTGCGTTTACAAGCTGATCAAGGGAGTAATAAAGGATATAAATGAAAAACTCCCGATTTACAAGAGGATACGCAATGTCAGCATAAGAAAGGACGAGTTTATCAAAACCACAACGAAAAAGATTAAGCGATTCAATCACGCAAAGTAGCGGATCGAAAATTGATAATCTTTAAAACTATCATTATTAAATAAATGTCACGGCTCCGGCCGTGGCATTCAACTTTATTGTCACCCCCATCGGAATGGTTATCTGAGGGTAGGTGTGCCCTGAACGAAAATTATATACCGAGGGTATACCGATGGGATAAACGATCTGCTCGAAGATTCGGTTTAATGGCAGGGTGTTATCCTGCTCGCAATCACAACTCGGGATATCTGAAAAAGTGCCGAGTATTATTGCCGCTGCCTCGCCAAGTTTACCCGCAAGCCGCAATGCCGTCAGGTTTCTGTCTATACGGTAAGGGAGCTCCTCAACATCTTCCAAGAAAAGAATTTTATCTTTCGTATCCACTTCATATGGAGAGCCTAAAGCAGCCGCCAGTACCGACAGATTGCCGCCGATGATCTGTCCCTGAGCGCTCCCGGGGCATAGTGTTTCTAGAGTCTCCCCCGGAGGGTTTTGTATTTCTCCTGTCCGGAATCCATGGAAAACAGCTTCATACAGGCTGCTTAAAGAGAAATCGTCTAAATCCTTATATCCCCTTGAAGGCATGGGGGCATGATAGGTAATAAAACCGCAGAATTTGTTAAATACGGTGTGCAGCGCCGTAATGTCGCTGTAACCGGCAAAAAATTTCGGGTTGCGTGCAATGTTTATATAATCCAGCAAAGGAAGGATCCTGGTTGCACCATATCCTCCCCGGATGCAGAATATCCCTTTTATATCCCGGTCGGTGAAGGCATTGTTGACATCCTTCGCCCTGGCTTTATCCGTTCCGGATAAATAGCCGTCTTTCATAAAACAGCTTGGAAAAGGTATCGGGTCCAAGCCGATGAATCTGATGGATTCGAGCGATATCTCCATTTTTTCTTTTGAGACCGGTGAAGAGGGCGCTATCAATGCCACTCGGTCCCCCGGCCTCAAGGAGCAGGGCTTAATCATATCTATACCCTCCTTTGCAGGACATAAAGGATTTGACATGCGCTTTAATATTCATATGCAACAGTATCTTATTCAGTCATATATATACTATTAAAGTTCTAAGATGGAATCTGTTGCTGCCGGATAAACTTAGAAAACAAAAGGAAAGGCGGATAAAATGGATATAGAATATTTAAAGCGCCAGGCGGCAGATGCCGCAGCCCGGGCAATCGAGCTCCGCAGAGAGCTGCATAAATGGCCGGAGCCCGGAAACGAGGAGTTTCGTACCGTCGATATCATAAAAAGAGCACTGGAGGATACAGGATTGCAGGTACGGCATCTTCTTCCCACGGGTATGGTGTGCACAATATCCGGTGATAAAATATCGGAAGAAAATCAAAATGAGAAAGCAGAAGGGATGAAAAACATCGCTCTTCGGGCAGATATAGACGGGCTTCCGATACAAGAAAAACCGAAGCTGCCGTTCTCATCAAAGATATCAGGATATATGCATGCATGCGGACATGATGTACATACCGCTGTTTTACTGGGAACAGCAATGGTTTTAAGTAATAATAAGCATCTGCTTAATAGATGTGTAAAGCTTTTGTTTCAGCCGGCAGAAGAAACTATGGGCGGAGCGGAAAGAATGATCGCAGCCGGTTGCCTCAGAAATCCGGAAATCCATTCTGTTTACGGGCTTCATATCAAACCGGAACTCATGGCCGGCCAAGTAGGGATAAAATACGGCTGCGTACATGCTGCATCGGATATGTTTCGCATTTATATTAAAGGACTGGGCAGCCATGGCGCTTCTCCGGAAGAGGGGGTGGATGCTCTGCTTACCGGATGCAATATAGTCAATCACTTGCAAACAGCGATAAGCCGCTCAATAAAAGCGACTGATCCCGCAGTGCTGACAGTAGGTTCATTTCACAGCGGAACAGCGGGGAATGTTATAGCGGGAGAAGCGATTCTTGAAGGAACCGTCAGAAGCCTTGAAAAAAATGTGAGCGATGCGATCAGGCAGCGGATGGAGGATATTGTCAAACATACAGCTCTGGCGGCGGGAGCAGAGGGAAGAATCGAATTCACAAAAGGATATCCTGAGTTGGTAAACGACGATACAGTCAATAATCGTATAGTTAAACTGGCTGAGGACCTTATCGGAAAGGAGAACTTGATACGGATCAACAGTACATCGATGAGGGTAGAGGATTTCTCATATTATCTCCATAACACTGAAGGAGCCTTCTTTTTTTTAGGGAGCGGGTTTCCCTATCGGGAAAATCCGCCGATTCATTCCGATAACCTCTATATAAACGAAAAATGCATTGAAACCGGGATACTTATGATGTCCGCCCTCTGCTTGTACGAATGATAGCATACAACAAACGGATCCTCTATTAGTGTACCATCGATAAAAAGCAAAATAAAAAAGCCGGGAGACACTGCCGACTTTTCTACGTACTGAATTTTGTGCATTTAACTTATGCACAGGTGGGGACGGGTGAGTTTTATTCTGCCTTTGATTTTCTAAACTGCTTCGCCATGCGTGAGACTTTTCTCGATGCGGCATTTTTATGGATGGCTCCTTTGGAAGCAGCCTGCATCAATCTCTTTTCTGCCAAAGCAAGTCTTTCCGAAGCGGCAGCTTTGTCGTTTTCTGCAATAGCCTTGTCAAAGCCCTTGACAATCTCCTTAAGGTGAGACTTGACTCTCCTGTTGGAAGCGGTCTTCTTTGCAATGATGCCTATTCGTTTTTTTGCAGATTTTATATTTGCCATATTTTTCACCCCACTTTCACGAAATATAGCCTTTCAAAGTATATCCGAATAGAGTTGAAAAATCAAGTGCAAAATAGTAAAAAAAAGTGCAGGTGAAGAAATGGATTTCAGAACGGACTTAGCTATAGAAAGCAAAGAAATGCTCGACGAAAATAACAAAGGTAAAAAAGTTGAGATCCCTGAGGTGGAGGTGGACGAGGATCAATATGAGCAAGGGGTCAAAGTCACCCGAATCAGGGTCACTGGAGAAACTGGCAGCAGGATCATGGGGAAGCCTTTGGGCAATTATATCACTATCGAAGTAAGGGATTTGATCGAGGGGGAAGAGGAGGTTAAAACAGCGGTTGTGAGGGCGCTGACAAATGAGCTTTCCAAGCTGGTTAAGTTCCATAGTAAGCTGAAAGTGCTTGTCATCGGTCTCGGCAACGGCATGGTGACTCCGGACTCCTTGGGGCCGGCAACAGTCTCAAAGGTCAAGGTGACGCGGCATATGTTTATAATTACCGGTGCGGAAGAGGATGACGACGTAGGTTGTGTAAGCGCTCTCATCCCAGGAGTGATGTATACCACCGGCATGGAGTCCTCAGAACTGATCAGGGGCGCCGTAGATATCACAAAACCCGAAGTAGTCATCGCAGTAGATGCTTTGGCGGCAAGAAACGCAGAACGGATAAGCTCGACCATTCAAATAACCGATACCGGAATATCTCCAGGTGCGGGTACGGGTAATATGAGAAAAGACCTGACGGAAAAATCTCTCGGTACTAAGGTCGTGGCAATCGGCGTTCCTACAGTAATAGATTCTAAAACACTGATACTGGATAACCTGGCAGGTTACTTGAAAAAGCCGAAAGAGGCCGAGAAGCATCTGGAAAAAAACGGTGAGCCCATGATAGTCACTACTACGGATATTGACCAAATCATCGCCGACTTTTCGGATATCATAGCAAATGGCATAAATAATACTTTGCATCCCGGCATATATTCCTCTTAAGAAGAGGTGTTTGTATTGAGAAGAAAAACATTACACGGAAGGGCACGGAGCAGAAGAATTTTTTTGTTCTTTACCGTGCTGTTTTGGAGCCTGTTCACAATAACCTGCATTACTATCTTAAAAGGTGGATTGCTGAACTCTGAAACAAGCATCGGTCAGGAAATGGGAAAGCAATATCTGTCCGCAGCCTTCCCGGCAATCAGCAGAAGTACGGGAGCAGGCATAAGGGCGTCATTTGAAGAATCACCGTTTGAGGGAAGCCTTATTATAACAAAAAGGTCAGCAGCGGGGGAAGAAAAGCAGGATAAGTCAGCGCAGGGTATTTCTGAGCCGGGCAACGGGAGCATTCTTGACAGTGTTTCTTATGATGCTCCCGTTATTTTGATTTACCATACTCATGCAACAGAATCATATCTGCCGGTCGATTCGGGAAATTACCATTCCATTGAAGAAAAAGGTACAGTCAGAGAAGCAGGCAGTGTTCTTAAGGCGGCACTGGAGGCAAAGGGCATTCCGGCCGTCCATGATAAGTCGATCTATGATTCACCATCTTACAGCAAATCTTACAGCCGGTCTTTAGAAGCAACGCAAAAGACTTTGAGTTCAAATCCTACAATACGTATCATTATAGACCTCCACAGAGATGCTGCGTCGTATTCGGGAAACAATAAGCATTCTTTTATCACAGAAGGTAAAGAAGCGGCGCAATTTTGCCTGGTAGTCGGACGGGGGAACGAGAATGCCAATGCATTGACAGATTTTGCAAACAGAATAAATCAAAAAGCGAACAGCCTTTATCCGGGCTTCAGCAAAGGGATTATTTTAAAAGAATACAGATATAATCAATTCATAGACGATAATTGTATCCTGCTAGAAATGGGAAACAATCTGAACACCATTGAGGAGGTCAGAGTATCGGCTGCTTTGTTTGCTCGGGTGATTGAAGAGATACTGAAAGAGATGTAGAGAAAAGAGGTACCTTATGAGGATGGATAAAAAGGCCGAATCGAATGCGGTAAAACAAGAAAGGGCCCTGCTGAGAAAGAAGAAAACGGCAGTTTTCTTGCTGACTTTCTGTTTCTATTTAGGATTGGCTGCTGTGGACAGTGCATGCTCGGAAATGACCGGGCACCCGGGTTCGCTGATACTAAAGACTGTGCGCATCGATAAGGATCAGATAGCGGTCTCCTTCCTCGGGAAGGAAACTTTGGTAAATACAGACCGGTTCTTTAATACATTTTATCGGTTTAAGAATAGTCATGCAAAGATGCTGACTGATATGCACGAAGAGTTGCCCTTCCCGTCAAGAACGCTGTAATCGGCGGACAAGCCTATTTGAACAAAGGCTAGGATTATGCTATAATCAATCAGGTTGCAGCGGCGGATTGACCGGCTTTATTTACACAGAATACAAAGTTGCGAAGCATTTTATTGTTGGAGGGAATATGGATCAATACCAGAACTTAATCAGGAACTTCTGTATAATTGCCCACATCGATCATGGCAAGTCTACCCTTGCGGACAGGTTACTGGAAAAGACCGGACTTGTCGCTCATCGGGATATGAAGGAACAGTTTCTCGACAATATGGACATCGAAAGGGAAAGGGGCATAACTATAAAACTGCAGACCACAAGGCTTGCATACAGGGCCCGGGACGGGAAAGATTACATTTTTAATCTAATTGATACTCCGGGACATGTGGATTTTACCTACGAAGTTTCACGCAGCCTTGCCGCCTGTGAAGGCGCAGTGCTGGTAGTGGATGCGACCCAGGGGGTTGAGGCCCAGACACTCGCTAATGTATATCTTGCTTTGGATGAGGATCTTGAGATCCTTCCGGTGATTAATAAAATCGACCTTGCCAGTGCGGATCCTGATGCGGCAAAAGCTGAAATCGAGGAAATCATCGGGATCGATGCTTCGGAAGCTCCGTTGATCTCCGCTAAAGAAGGAGTGGGCATAGAAGATGTACTGGAAGGAGTGATCCGGTGTATCCCGCCTCCTTCGGGGAATTCTGAGGGAAAGCTTAAAGCATTGATCTTTGATTCATATTACGATAATTACAGGGGTGTGGTCATCTACGCACGCATCTTTGACGGAGCTCTGAAGGAAGGGGACATGATCCGCCTGATGAGCACAAAAAAGAAATATGAGGTGACGGAGGTGGGAGTTTTTGCTCCGGGGCACACGCCGGTAAAGATGCTGAAAGCGGGGGATGTAGGATATATTTGTGCCAGCATCAAACAAGTGGCGGATGCCAGGGTCGGCGATACCATCACTTTGGATAATGATCCGACGGAAGCAGCCTTACCCGGTTATAAAAAGATGCAATCTATGGTCTATTGCGGTATTTATCCCGCTGAAGGAGAGAAATATGAGAGTATAAGGGATGCTCTTGAGAAGCTCCAGGTCAACGATGCGGCATTTTTATTCGAACCTGAAACATCCACAGCTTTGGGTTTTGGATTTCGCTGCGGGTTTTTAGGGCTGCTGCATATGGAAATCATTGTCGAGAGGCTTGAGAGGGAGTTTGATCTTGATATTGTTACCACATCGCCCAGCGTCATATATAAGGTTATTATGGACGACGGCAGCGAGATATTTATACAAAATCCATCCAATCTTCCTCCTGCCAATCAGATCAGCCACATTGAGGAACCGCTGGTAAAAGCCGATATCATGATCCCGAAGGAATACGTAGGCAGTATCATGGAAATATGCCAGGATAGGCGCGGGGTCATGATACATATGGAATATATTACGGAAAACCGGGTGACTCTGCACTATGAAATGCCATTAAATGAGGTGATTTATGATTTCTTTGATGCACTTAAATCAAAGACAAAGGGCTACGGATCTTTGGATTATGAACTGCTTCGTTATGAGAAATCCAATCTGGTCAAGCTTGATATACTTCTCAACAGAGATTTAGTGGATGCTTTTTCAATGATAGTTCATGAATCCAAGGCTTACAGCAGAGGGCGTTTTGTCTGCGAGAAACTCAAGGAGATCATCCCGATGCATCAGTTTGAAGTCCCAATACAGGCTGCTATCGGACAGAAAGTCATTGCCAGGGAAACGGTAAAAGCTTTTCGCAAAGATGTTATCGCCAAGTGCTACGGCGGAGATATTTCCCGTAAGAAAAAACTTCTGGAGAAACAGAAGGAAGGCAAGAAGAGGATGCGGCAGTTTGGAAGCGTAGAAGTGCCCCAAGAGGCTTTTACGGCAGTTCTGAAGTATGACGACAACAAGTAAAAGGCAACCTGACATGAAATACCCGGGATTATATATCCATATACCTTTTTGTGCAAAAAAGTGCAATTACTGCGATTTTCTATCAGCTGGAAATACAAGCAAGGAAGACCACTCTTTATATATCGAGGCTCTACTTTGTGAACTCCGATACTATGCGGACAGTGATATAATTTTTGATACGGTTTATATAGGAGGGGGGACCCCTTCTCTGCTTGACTGCAGTTCCATAGCCCGTATTATGGACAGCATCCGGAGTGATTTCAGATTAACGGAGCATGCAGAGGTCACAGTGGAAGCAAACCCGGACTCGCTGGATAAGCGCAAGCTTTTAACGTACAGGGAAATCGGGATCAACCGTTTAAGCATAGGCGCTCAGTCCATGGACGACGGGCTTCTCAGTTTTTTAGGGAGGATCCATACCGTTGACACCTTCCTTCGAAGCTATTATTCAGCACGGAATTGCGGCTTTCAAAATATCAGTGTGGATCTTATGTTTTCTATACCGGGACAGACCGCAGAGCTCTGGATGGACGGCCTTGAGAGGGTCGTTGGGCTTAATCCCGAACATATTTCTTTTTACAGCATGCAGATAGAAGAAGGAACACCATTTCATAAACTTTGGGAAGAAGGGACTCTGAGGCCGGTGGATGATACCGAGGACAGGGCCATGTACCACAGGACAATAAACAGGCTTGAAAATGCAGGATACCTGCATTATGAGATATCAAACGCAGCGAAACCCGGCTGTGAATCTCGTCACAACTTGAAATACTGGTCTATGGGAGAATACCTTGGAATAGGCCTGGGGGCACATTCATATATAGGCGGAAGACGAAGAAGCAACGAAACAGATTTAAACAAATATGTTCGTATTGCAGCCCGTGCTCCCGAAAGGGGGAAACTGAACGGCATCGGCCCTTGTACAGTGTGGAGTCATAAAAATACAAAGGAAGATGAAATGTCCGACTACGTGTTTACAGGACTTAGAAAAGTTTCAGGCATAAAGCTTTCGGATTTTAAAGAAAGGTTTGGTACAGCCTTGTGTGAGATTTACGCAGATCCTGTTATTAAACACAAAAAAACCGGCTTACTGGAAATCGATCCGGACAATGACCGGCTGTCGCTGAC
This sequence comes from Bacillota bacterium, assembly GCA_022706625.1. GTDB lineage: Bacteria > Bacillota > Clostridia > Peptostreptococcales > Anaerovoracaceae > UBA1426. The sequence continues at coordinate 19,998 of JAKJCD010000009.1, forward strand.
CCTTAATGGGATGGATCTATTCAATCGGGTTTTGATCGATTTTATTTAGAAATTGCTGTTACCGGAGGGGAAATATGCCTAAATACATCATGTCATTGGATCAGGGGACCACATCCTGCCGCTGCATTATCTTCAATCGAAAAGGCGAAAATGTAAGCATAGCGCAAAAAGAAATAAAACAAATCTACCCATACCCGGGCTTTGTGGAACACGATGCCATGGAGATCTGGGCTATTCAGATCGGCGTTGCACAGCAGGCTATGCGGCAGATCGGAGCAGAATACCACGACATTGCCGCAATCGGGATCACAAATCAAAGGGAGACGACTGTGGTATGGGATAAGGAAACCGGGCGTCCTGTATATAATGCCATTGTCTGGCAATGCAGAAGAACGGCGGAATATTGTGATGAATTGAAATCAGAAGGACTGACCGATACTATTCGCAATAAGACAGGGTTGTTTATAGATGCATATTTTTCCGCTACAAAATTGAAGTGGATACTCGATCATACGGAAAACGGCAGGGAGCGTGCCCGAAAAGGCGAGCTTCTCTTCGGGACGGTGGAAAGCTGGTTGATCTGGAAACTCACTAAGGGCAAAGTACATGTCACCGACTATTCCAATGCCGCACGCACGATGCTCTTCAATATTAACGATTTAAAATGGGATGAAGAACTTTTGTCTGTATTTGACATACCGGAGGCCATGCTCCCAAGGGCAGTACCCTCCAGCTGTTTCTACGGAGAATCGGATCCGCTTATATTCGGGGGAACTATCCCTATAACCTCAGCTTCCGGAGATCAGCAGGCCGCTCTTTTCGGACAGGCTTGTTTTCAGGAGGGAAACGTAAAGAATACTTACGGAACGGGAGGATTTCTCCTTATGAATACCGGAAAAAAACCGGTTTATTCGAAAAATGGATTATTGACCACAATAGCCTGGGGAATAGATAAAGATGTCAATTATGCCTTGGAAGGCGCGGTCTTTATTGCGGGAGCTGCTGTACAATGGCTTAGAGACGAGCTGAAAATTATTGAAAAAGCATCTGATACCGAGATGATAGCATTATCTGTGCCGGATACAAACGGCATATATTTTGTTCCGGCTTTTGTCGGCCTCGGTGCTCCGTATTGGGATCCTTACGCCCGAGGCATCATAACAGGCCTTTCCAGGGGGACCAATCGAAATCACCTGATAAGGGCTGCCCTTGAAGCCATAGCTTACCAAACCTTTGATGTCCTTCTTGCAATGCATGAGGATTCAGGGATAGAGCTTGCTGCACTTAAGGTGGACGGAGGAGCTTCCGCAAACGATTTTCTTATGCAATTCCAGGCTGATATAATCGGCACCCCCGTAGAACGCCCCCTGAACCGGGAAAGCACTGCTTTCGGAGCAGCGTGCCTTGCTGGTTTGGCAGTGGGATATTGGAATAATACGGAGGATATTAAAGATAACAGAAGTATTGACAGAGTATTTGAACCTGTCATGAGCAAGGCAGATCGAGAAAGGCTGCTTTTAGGCTGGCACAAGGCTGTATCGCGGTGCCGCTGACAGAAAGAATACAGGATTATGAAAGAATATAAGAAATATTATGATGAACTGATTAAAATGCCTCCTTTTGCTCACATTAACAGTGAAAAGGATTTGGACTGGTTAATGAACTGCCTGGAGGGCAAGGTCGTCGATTATACAGGCGAGGATATAATTCAGTATGAAGACGGGTATATATTCGTAAAAATCGGTGAAACCGGAAAAGCGCTTCAAATGAAACGAAACAGAACTGAGAAACTTTGCAGCTTTAAATGTGAATTCCATCAAAAATTGCTCGAATATCTGAAGAATACATAGTGTTGCTGCAGCCGCCGTCTTAAGCGAGTCGATGATCGATAAAACATCGCTGCCTAATTGGAAAAATTTAAATAAAACTGTTGACAAGACGGGCAGACGATGCTAAATTGATATTAGGTTAGCACTCACCTTAATAGAGTGCTAACAAGGGAAGGTAAGGACAATGAACCTGAATGAGCGCAAACTTCAAATCCTGCAGGCTATAATTTCGGATTTTATCAGATCCGCCGAGCCGGTGGGGTCCCGTACTCTCTCTCGCAAATATGAGATGGGGATCAGCCCGGCCACGATCCGAAACGAGATGGCAGATTTGGAAGAAATGGGATTCTTGACTCACCCTTATACGTCGGCAGGACGGGTGCCTTCCACAAAAGCATACAGATTGTATGTGGATGATTTGATGGAACGGCATGAGCTTGAGGAAAAAGAAAAAACTCAAATCAGAAATAAATTGAATGCGAAGATCCTTGAGCTGGATAAAACGGTGGAGCATGCGGCAAAGCTGTTATCGGAACTCACAAATCTTACTTCTTTTGCAGTAACTCCGGGCAAGCATGAGGATTTTTTAAAGTATGTTAATATAATGCCGGTGGATGCGGATACCGTAGTGCTTGTTCTGGTATCGGAAAGCGGCAAGGTCTCCAACACGGCGCTGAAGCTAAAGGTGCCTTGCAGGAACGAACAGCTGGAACTTTTGTCAAAGGTCATGACATACAACTATAAAGGGAAAAAGCTGTCCGACATACTCACGATGGATATCATACGCAGCTTCGAATCGGATATCGCAGCCATGAGCAAGCTTGCCGAATCTATAATGCCCAGGTTTATGATTACACTGGAAAACATGCTGGACACCGAATTATATTTGGACGGACTCATGAATATCTTCACGATACCTGAGTACAACGATATCGAAAAGGCCAAATTGTTCCTTGAAATGGTCAATCAAAAAAGATTTACCGACGTACTTGTAAATAGAGACAACGGTGTAATCATCACCATAGGCGATGAAAATTCCGAAGAGATCATGAGAGATTGCAGCTTGATAACGGCTACCTATAAAATCAACGGAAAGCTGATCGGCAGGCTTGGAGTCATAGGACCGACGAGAATGCGGTACAATCACGTCACATCGGTGATAGAATACATGACGCAGCATTTAAATGAAGCATTTGAAACCGGAGGAAAAGAGGATGAGTAAAAAGAAGGACTCGGCTAATGAGGAAGTTTTGAGAGAACAGGATGCGAATGACGGGAGCCCGGAAGATACGACGGCTTCTGAAGAAAACGAAGAAACTCTGCAGGAGCAGCAGGAGGCGGAAAACAATGAGGCGCTGAAGAGCAAAGAAGAAGAGGAATTGCAGACAAGGTATTTAAGGCTGGCTGCTGATTTTCAAAACTACAAAAGAAGGGTAGAAAAAGAGAGAAATGACATTTATGCATATGCCAATGAAAAACTCATGGCGGAACTGCTTAATGTAATAGATAATTTCGATCGGGCTTTAGCGGTCGAGAGCATTGATGCCGGAATGAAAGAAGGCATGTTGATGATATTTTCACAGTTCAAGGATGTGCTGGAAAAATCAGGGCTCGAAGAAATCCCCGCCGAGGGAGAGGACTTTGACCCAAACTGTCACCATGCGGTACAAACAGAAAGCAGCGATGTCCTTCACAGCGGTCAGATTGCAAAGGTGCTGCAAAAAGGATATTCGCTAAACAAAAAAGTAATACGCCCATCCATGGTCATAGTAGTCGAATAAACGGTTTAGGGCTACAGAAAAGCCAAAAGGGAGTATCGGCATTAAAAAGATTTCAATAGCATAGTAGGAGGAAAAGAAATGGGAAAAGTAATCGGGATTGATTTAGGGACCACAAACTCATGCGTTTCTGTATTAGAAGGCGGGGATCCTGTCGTAATCCCAAACGCAGAAGGAAATAGAACAACACCGTCTATCGTTGCTTTTGCAAAAAACGGAGAGCGGTTGGTCGGGGAGACCGCCAAACGCCAGGCCATCACCAATCCGGAAAGAACAGTATTATCTATCAAAAGGCATATGGGCACCGGCTATTCTGTTCAGATCGACGGAAAAACTTATACACCTCAGGATATATCAGCCATGATCTTGTCGAAGCTCAAGGTTGATGCAGAGGCTTATTTAGGCGAAAAGGTCACAGAAGCGGTCATCACAGTACCTGCATATTTTACCGACAGCCAGAAGCAAGCGACCAAAGATGCGGGTAAAATCGCCGGTCTTGATGTCAAACGAATAATCAATGAACCAACGGCGGCATCTTTAGCCTACGGCCTCGATAAGGAAGGTGGTGCTCAGCACAAAATCCTCGTTTATGACCTTGGAGGAGGCACTTTCGACGTGTCCATACTTGAGTTGGGGGACGGAGTGTTTGAAGTATTGGCGACAAACGGGAACAACAAGCTGGGAGGAGACGACTTTGACGATATCCTGGTCAATTTTATTGCAGACAGTTTTGCAAAGGAAAACGGCGTTGATCTTCGCAAGGACAGAATGGCTCTTCAGAGGCTGCGAGAAGCAGCGGAAAAGGCAAAGAAGGAGCTGTCCTCATCTCAGACCACCAGCATCAACCTGCCCTTTATCACCGTCAATGCAGACGGGCCCCTTCATTTGAACATGGATGTGACAAGGGCCAAATTTGATCAGCTTACCGGCAGCCTCGTGGAAAAAACCATAGAACCTATGCGTAAAGCTATGGCCGACGCCGGAGTGAGCGCATCGGATCTGGAAAAGGTCATATTGGTAGGAGGTTCTACAAGGATACCGGCGGTTCAGGAAGCCGTAAAGAAAATCACAGGAAAAGAACCATTTAAAGGTATAAATCCGGATGAATGTGTAGCCATCGGCGCTGCTATTCAAGCGGGGGTATTGACCGGTGAGGTCAAGGATGTGCTTCTTTTGGATGTCACACCCCTGTCCCTCTCCATAGAAACTCTGGGCGGAGTGGCAACCAGGCTTATTGAGAGGAATACCACCATACCTACAAAGAAGAGCCAGATATTCTCAACAGCAGCGGATAACCAGAACGCCGTTGACATCCATGTTATGCAGGGTGAACGGGAGATGGCTGCAGGCAACATTACTTTGGGCAGATTCCAGCTGTCCGGTATTCCGCCGGCGCCTCGTGGAGTTCCTCAAATCGAGGTTACATTTGACATCGATGCCAACGGAATAGTAAACGTAAGCGCCAAGGATCTGGGTACAGGAAGAGAGCAGAGGATAACTATTACATCTTCAACGAAACTTTCCGAGGACGAGATCAAACAGAAGGTCAAGGAAGCGCAGCAGTTTGCCGAGGAAGATAAGAGAAGAAAAGAAGAGGTTGAAGTCAGAAACAGTGCAGAAACGCTTATATATGAAACGGAAAAAGCACTTAAAGATTTAGAAGGAAGCTTGACCGAAGAAGAAAAGAGCAGTATTGTAAGTGCTAAGGAAGAACTGAGCAGAGTATTGGAAAACGGTACCCTCGATGATATCAAAGCGAAGACCGAAACTCTGACCCAACATTTCCACACCATTTCGGCCAAATTGTATCAGAAAACCCAAGGTGCCCAGGGCGGCTTTGATCCGAACAGCTCCGCCGGGAATTTCGATCCTGGAACTGCAGGAGGATTTGATTCCGGGGCTCAGGATGAAGGGGCGCCTCCCGATGACAATGTGGTAGATGCCGATTATGAAGTAGTGGATGAGGACAACAAGCAGGAATAGCCGTCAATTATAGCCACATAGGGCCGTGCCGCGGAGCTAAGCAAGCAGGTGCGGCCTTAAAGCGGGTAAGAAGGTTTAGTTACAGTAATAGCGGGGGAAGCAGAAACCGATGGCAGGACAGAAAAGAGATTATTACGAGGTTCTCGGAATCAGGAAAGGTGCTTCAGAGGATGAAATAAAATCGGCATTTCCCGACCGTAATCCCGGGAACAAAACCGCCGAAGAAAAATTTAAAGAGGTCAACGAAGCTTATGGTGTCCTGTCGGATCCGAAGCAAAAAGACAAATACGACAGGTTCGGACATGCGGGCATAGATCCGAGTGCGGGCTTCGGCGGAGGCGGCTTCGGTGCAGGCGGCTTCGGCGGAGGCGGGTTTGAGGATATATTCGGGGATCTTTTCGGCAATATGTTCGGCGGTGCTGCCAGTTATGCTCAGGCAAGAAGGACCGGCCCGCAAAAGGGTGC